>JAYUTQ010000760.1:0-2219 GCA_043755055.1 Chitinophagaceae bacterium
AACCAATCAACCAATCAACCAATCCAAATCCATATCTACCAACTGGTATGCAGCCAGCGATTTTCTTAGTGCCATACTAAGTTGGGGCTTGTTTTATGCCATCAGGCGCAGCTTTTTATTTGGTGATATTACCATACATACTATTATAAACGATGTGTTTTTTTGGAAGGTGTTATTCGTAATTCCATTTTTTTGGCTCATCCTTTTTTTACTTACGGGCAGCTACAGAACCAGCCTTTATGAGAAATCGAGGCTCAATGAATTTACCGCCACTTTCATCACCAGTTTAATAGGCAGCCTCCTTATTTTCTTTGGTTTGCTTATAGACGATACCCGTTTCGATTTCGATTATAATTATTACTACAAAGCGTTCTTTTGCTTGCTGGCACTGCATTTCAGCTTTACTTTTATTGGCAGGGCCATTGTATTATCTTTTGTAAAAAAACAAATACAAAATGGCATAGTGCAAATGCGTACCCTTTTTGTGGGTAACAATATTAAATCAGTAAAAGCTTATGAAGCGCTAAGCAAAAAGTCGTTTACAACAGGCTTGCACCCTGTGGGTTATATTACAAGTAATGGTGCCGGCAAAAATGGCCTATCTAAATGGATACCCTATAAAGGTTCGCTGGATGAAGCGGAAGCCATTATACAAGCCGAAAATATAACTCAGGTAATTATTGCTTTTGATAAGCATGAAGAACACCTTGTAGCCCCGCTGATTAGCCGCCTAAGCGAAAAAGATGTAGCCATAAAACTGGTACCCAATACCCTTGATATTTTATACGGCAGTGTAAAAACAAACAACGTGGTTGGTGGTATGTTTATTGACATCCATACCGGCCTGATGCCTGCATGGCAGCAAAACATTAAGCGGCTGATTGATATTGTAATAAGCCTGATAGCTCCGGTTATTTTATTGCCATTGTATCTTTTTGTAATCCTTCGGGTAAAACTTTCTTCACCCGGCCCGGTTTTTTATATGCAGGAAAGGATTGGCCTAAAGGGCAAGCCTTTTATGATTTGGAAATTTAGAAGCATGGTTACCAATGCTGAACAGGAAGGCCCTGCACTTAGCAGCGATGAAGACCCACGCATTACCAACTGGGGCAAAGCCATGCGTAAATGGCGGCTGGATGAATTGCCGCAGGTTTGGAATATTTTAAAAGGTGAGATGAGCCTGGTAGGTCCGAGGCCCGAAAGGCGTCATTATATAAATCAGATTAAGGCCATTAACCCGTACTATAAATACCTGCATAAAGTAAAGCCCGGCCTTACAAGCTGGGGCATGGTGCAGTATGGCTACGCCAGTAATGTGGATGAAATGGTGGAACGCATGGAGTACGATTTGTTGTACATCGAAAACATCAGCCTGTTATTGGATTTTAAAATTATGATCCACACCATCAGAATCATTTTTACCGGCAAAGGAAAGTAGGGGTAAAAAATCTACCTTTAAAAAAATATTATTATGCAGGACTTAATTCACATAAAAGTTAAAGCGGCGTACGCAACTGAAATTATTAATGATTTGGTTCAAAAGAACGCAATTGAGATATTAGAAGAAGAAATAGAAATTCCCGAATGGCAAATAGCTGAAACAAGAAGAAGAATTAAAAAATACGAATCCAATCCTGAGCAGTTTCTTTCTTTGGCCGAGGCCAAAAAAATGTTACGGTAATGGATGAGTGATCCACTGCTGTTTTAACAGTAGAAGCTGAAGAAGATATAAATGAAGCTATGGATTATTAGGATGGATTGTTGCCAGGTTTGGCGGATAGATTCAAGAACGAGATTTTTATTCAGATAGAAGAAATAAGTTCATGGCCTTTTGCCAGAAAAGTAAGGTTTGATAATGTACGATTTGCAAACCTCAAATCGTTTCCTTATGCTTTGCACTATTATATTAGTGAAGAGCCATTAACAAATATTATAAAAATTATTGGCGTTTATTCACACCATATAGATCCCAAAAAATGGGTTACCAGAAAATAGCTAATGTTCATGATTACAAAGCCTTCAACAAAACAAAGAATAGGTAGCGGGTTTACTATTTTCTTTTTTTTTCTTAGTCCTTTTGCCTTCGCCCAAAAACCTTACTGGCAGCAGCAGGTAGACTTTAATATTACTGTATCACTTAACGATGTTAAGCATACGCTGGATGGATTTGAAACCATAACCTATACCAATAATAGTAGCGATACGCTGGGCTTTATCTG
>JAYUTQ010000761.1:0-4868 GCA_043755055.1 Chitinophagaceae bacterium
GTCAGGCTGAGCTTGTCGAAGCCCTTCTAGTCAATCTGCAATGTAGATATACAAGAAGCCCTTCGACAAGCTCAGGGTGACAACCTTAAAAACAGCATGAAAGATGAACTACAATAAGTCCGGTCGCCTTTCTTCTGTTCGTTTTACACTTTGTTCATAACGCCAGTCTTCTATTTTTATAGGGTCGCCGCTGAGTAAAATGTCGGGTACTTTCCAGCCCCTAAATTCGGCTGGTCTTGTGTACACAGGTGGTGCCAAAAGGTTGTCCTGAAACGAATCGGTGAGGGCACTTGTACCATCGTTAAGCACACCGGGCAGCAGCCTGCCAATGGCATCTACCATTACTGCTGCACCTAATTCTCCGCCACTTAGTACATAGTCACCAATGGATATTTCCATAGTAATAAAATGGTCTCTTACCCGTTGGTCGATGCCTTTGTAATGGCCGCAGATCAGCATCAGATTTTCCTTCATGCTAAGCTGATTGGCCATGCTTTGGTTCAAAGTTTTTCCATCGGGTGTCAGATAAATAATTTCATCGTAGCTACGCTCCTTCTGAAGGCTTTCAATAGCATTTACCAGCGGTTCGCACATCATTACCATACCGGCACCGGCCCCAAACTGATAGTCGTCTATTTGCCCATATTTATTTACCGCCCACTGCCTTAGCTGGTGGGTATGTATTTGCAGCAAACCCTTATCCTGTGCACGTTTCATAATGCTATGGTTTAGTGGGCTTTCCAGCAATTCGGGTACTACGGTAATGATGTCTATACGCATAAAATTCTTTTAACAAAATTGTAATCTCAATTACAAAGTTTTTATTGTCTTTTAAAAACTATGATAGCTATTTTACAAAGATGCCTTATCCTATTTTGTTTTGCATTGATTAGTTGCAAAATATACCAACCGGCACAACAATTTCAACCCATAAAAGCCACCATTACTGCCATTCCATTACAACCACACCAGCGTACTATAGATGTTTTCTTAGGAAATGAAAAACCTGTGGATTCATTTTATAAAGTAAAAATGGTAGAAGCAAGATTGGCACCGTGGGAATCGGCAGATGCTTTACTTATTGCTATAAAAAAACAGGCCCAGCAGGAAGGTGTAGATGCATTGTTGATAGACAACCTGAGTCTTCAATCCAGCACCATTCAAAGAATAGAAAGTGAAACAGGTGGCAGCCAGTACAAAGCACTTTCCGGGCTAGGATTGGTGTATATAAAGAACATGCATTTTGTAGATACCATCCTAAAAAAACAGCATGTAGAATGGTGGCTTGATGATAACCCGGAGCCAAAAGAATTTGAAATGAATTTTGACTGGAACGGAAATAATACTTCTTTAAAAGACGGGCTGATTTCTACATTTTTTGATGAAGAAGTTTTGCCATACGATCTATTTGAAAATAACTATGAAGCCAGCAACAAATGGAGGTATAGTACCGATAGCAACAATAATATTACTGCCAAACAACAAACCGCAGCTTTACAAACTACAACTGTTATTTACGAATACCTGAACCTAAATCACCCATATTTTGTTACCATAAAAATTATGGACGCCACCAATAAAAAACGTAAACAAAAACTATTATTAACCTACAATCAAAATGGTTTTCTTTCAGAAAAAAGATTGACAGAAAAAGATAAAACAATCTGGACAGAGCAGCTAACTTACTGGGCAAGTGGAAGGCTTTTACAAAGCGAAAGATGGGTGATGAAAAACAATAAACAACAAACGCTGTTCATTATTAAAAATGAATTTTATACAACGGCTGATTTACCCACGCCTACTTTGTAGCGTTTTTTGGGTTGATGGTTAAGGCTGCAATTTCATTGCTACTTTTTTTGGAATACAATGGTTAAAATTCGTGGAATTAATGTTCTGTCGTTTTCATCAAAATACTCGTTTATCGTTACTATTTCGAAACCATTTTGTTTCCCTGCACTGGTAAAGTCTGATACATGATGGTTGAAACATGTTACCACCTGCAAGCCTTCCTCTGTTTCGAATCTTGCTTTAGTGCCGGTGTATTGTTTAAAAGGATGCAATTCTCCCAGATATAAATAACCGCCGGAAGCTGCTGCAGCAGCGGCTTTTTCAAAAAAGGCATCCAAATTTTCGATGTGTTCCAGCACAAGGCTACAGGTAATAAGATCGTATTGTATATCCGCAAAAATCCATGCTTCGTTTATATCTGCGTGTAGAAAACGGACATTATCGGCGGAAACTTTTTGCCGGGCCTTTTCAAGCATTGCTTCTGTAAGGTCGATGGCAGTAATCTTACTGTTTTTAGAAGCTAACCAGCTTGTGTTTTTACCAGTTCCGCATCCAATTTCCAGGCAATTTTCAAAGTGTATTGCACTTAAAGATTCCTGTAATGCAATCGCTTCAAGATCTCTGGTTTTATTTTCGTTGGTATCGTATTGCTCTGACCAAACACTATATGCCTGTTTTACTTCTATCATTGTTTTGCTGATTTAGCTACTGTAATTATCAGACAGTTTTATTCACCCATAAAACCACCAATATCCCGACGTTGTTTTTTTGTGGGGCGGCCTATTTTGCTTTGCCGTTTTCCGGTTTCAAAAGAGGTGGCCTGGTATTTTACAAGGTCTTTATCTTCTTCCGGCGTTTGGTCGGCGTAATAATTAATAGCTTCGGAATACTGCACCCGGTGGTCTAACAATCCGGTTACTTTTATTACCCATTTTCGGGCTTCGGCTTTTACATCGTACACATCGCCAATATTTACTGTACGGGCTGCTTTTATATTGTCGCCGTTCAGTTTTACTTTGCCTTTATCGCAGGCATCTGCAGCCTGACTTCGGGTTTTAAAAAGGCGAATACTCCAGAGATATTTATCGATCCTTAATTTTTCCATGGTAAATAAAAATTCTAAAAGACAAGTTTTACTGCAGAGGTACAAAGGCAATGAGATACGCAGAGGCCTAAAAATAAAAAATCATCTCTGCGTTACTCTCCGCCTCTGCGGTAAAATAAAAATTATCTCAAACGCACACCCAACCATGCCATCATACCCATCCCAATTTCAATTCCGTTTTCATCAATATTAAAAGTAGGTGTGTGTACACCGCTTGTGATGCCCATGGCTTCGTTGCGTACACCGAGGCGAAAAAAGCAGCCGGGAATTTGTTGGGCATAATAGCCAAAATCTTCGGCACCCATCCGCATTTCGGTTTCGCTTACATGTTCCTTTCCCATAAAGTCTTCGGCTTGTTGCCATGCGGCGAGGGTAAGGTCATTGTCGTTTAAAACGGTTGGGTAACCTACACTAATGTCTACCGTTCCTTCTGCACCCATGGTGGCACAAAGTTCGGTTACATGTTTGGTAATAAGGGCATGTGCTTCGCTTCGCCATGCCTCGTTCATACAACGTAAAGTACCCATCAGTTTTACTTCGCTTGGTATTACGTTGGTGGTATTACCACCTTTAAAAGAGGTGATACTTAGCACCGTTGGGTTAAAGGGATTATTGTTTCGGCTAACGATTTGCTGTAAAGAAATAATGAGATGCGAAGCAATTAAAATAGTATCGGCGGTAAGCTGTGGTGCAGCCGCATGGCCACCCTTGCTTTTGATAGTTATGTATAATTCATCGGCACTTGCCATTACCGTACCGGTGCGGAAACTGAGCTTGCCGAGGTCTAAACCCGGGTGTACGTGGAGGGCCACAATGCCCGTTGGTGCAGGGTTTTGTAATACGCCATCCCTAATCATATAGCTGGCCCCACCGGGATTTTTTTCTTCGCCGGGCTGAAAAATTAATTTGATGGTTCCTTCCCAATCGGCTTTTGTTTCCTGCAAAATTTTAGCTGCGCCAAGCAGGCATGTTGTGTGTACATCGTGGCCACAGGCATGCATAATGCCGGGCTTATTACTTTTATAATCCACATCGTTTTCTTCGGTAATGGGCAGTGCATCCATATCTGCCCGTAGGGCCATGATGCGGCTTGCCGGATTTTTTGCTTCAATAATGCCTACTACTCCGGTAGTGGCTATAATGGTAAACGGGATGCCGAAAGAAGCCAGTTTTTCCTGCACAAATTTGCTGGTCTCAAATTCCTGATAACTCAGTTCCGGATTAGCATGGAGATGACGGCGAACGGCTATAAATTCATCCTTATAAGCAGCGGCTAAGGCTTTAATTTTTTCTTGTAGCATGCAAGCAGTTTAGTGGTTAGTGGTTTAATGTTCATAGTTCCATTGTTTACAAGTTTACAATTTTATGCCTGGATGAATTTTTAATGTTCATAAAAAGGAAACAGGAATATTTTGAATTTGCGAACTTGTGAACCTGTGAACTAGTGAACTATTCAACTACCTGCCTTTCGATTCTACTCCTTCTAAATATTTCTTCTCGTCTTCGGGTTTTACCTTAATTAATTCCGGCACCACAAAAACGCCTTTAGGCATCATATTAGAGAGTTGTTTGCGCAGACTTTCTGCATCCTCCTTTTTAATAAAATCACCCATTTTTAATTTAAAAAACGGGGCCTGATAGCTCATATATACAGCGTGGTCGGGAAAACGGCTCAGCAATTGTCCTTTGGTTTTATAGGCCAACTCTCTGTCTGTACTGTTTAAAACCATGATGCGAAAACCTTTGTATTGGCCATTGCTTGTTTTAAAAACCGCAACTTTATTGATGTCGCCTTGCTTTTTAAGCAGGGTTTCTAATCGGCTGTCTTTATGAACAACAATGCCGGAATCCATTTGCGCCATTGAATGGGTTACACTCATCAACAAGATGGTGAGGGTGAAAAATATAGTTTGTTTCATGTTTCGAGTCTTTCTTTTTTTGATCTTTTTATTGGCTTGGTGTTCTGTAATGGCGT
>JAYUTQ010000762.1:0-2215 GCA_043755055.1 Chitinophagaceae bacterium
AATCGGGAATAAATACCGTATAGAATAAACCCGGAGATACACCGGTAATTTCACCGGTGGCCGCATTGTATGCACCGGCTGAGTTACTGAGGTAACGCCACAAAGGAGAATAACGCACATTGCTTAAAGCCAATTTTCTAATATCGCTTGATATGGTAGTATCGCTGAATGTGAGCAGTTTATCGCAGTAATACACTTTACCATTAGATGACAATTTGGAACCGGTAACATTTACATTGGTATTAAAAAATACGTTGCCCGATGCCTGTACACTATTGGCATTGTACTTAATAAACTCTCCGCCATAGCTCTGTGCTACGCCGCTACCAGAGAGGTTATTAAGTTCATTACCCGGTGTAGGCACTACCGAAGTATTGATAATGCGAAGCAACCTGTTGTAGGCTGTAGCACCCGTTAGCGTAGTGCCACCGTTTGGGGGTATATAGGTCCATTGCAGGTTTACATTAGCACTTAATAATGGATTTAAAGAATAACCGGCCGCAGCAATAGCAGCATTGCTCATCATAAAAATGGTGTATTTCTGCCCGGGGTTACTTACCACCGTTCTCAGCTCAGCATCCATCAGGCTTTGCATCATGGAGTAATTAGGATCCAGATATACACGGCCATAAACTGTAGTAAACACATTGGCCTGCTGTACTTTATTGGTACCATAAAAAATACCGTTGCTTAGTATTTTTTTATCTACAATATCGGTGGCAGGGTTAAACCGCGCCTCTTCGTTTAAAAAACTTAACGTAGAGCTGAATTTACTTGGCCACACCGTATTTTGCCACATGTGGGCATTTATAAAATCGTAAATAATATTTACAGGCATCGTTTCTAACGAAGTGTAATTTTCGAGCAAAATGGTATTAATGTAGTTAAGCAATACAGTATTGGTGGGCACAAACATGGTGTAACCATTGGTTTGTGCATCATTATCCTGCTGCTTTAAAAAGTTTTCGTTGTTGGGAGAAAAAGCGAGGTTACCATTAAAAACCTTGGTAAAAACCTGTGCCGTAGCATTATTGCGAATCTGATAGTTATTGGTAACGGTCGGGTTTAATATGTACTGGATTAAGAATTTGTCGAAGATTTTTTTAAACTCACTATACTCGGGTTTGCTTGCAAGGTATTGGTCTAAACTTGGCAAAGCCATCAGCACTTTATTTACTTCATGTATAATACCATTTTCGGCCGCAATATCTTTTGATACAACTCTTGCATCCACAACGTTAAAGCCGGTAAAAGGGGATGTGGGATAAAAGTAATTGTAGTCGGTAGCCGTAAGGCCCCTCGACATAAAAAAGGTATCCGTAAAAATGGGAATGTTTTTATTGTTATTATCTGCATCCACATAAAAACCCAATCCCGCAGTATTATTGTTACGGTTACTTGCAATTACTTTTATGGGTGCTCCTGCTGTATTATTGCCATCATATACATAAGTGTAATTGGCTGTTCTTCTTTTGTAAGCATTGTTTGGCACCCATCCAATACTACTTTGAAAATCATCTATCCGATCTTTTTTAAACGCATTATAGGTTAAGCTGTAAGTAATAATCTGACGACAAGTTCCGGAATCCAAAGCATCTACACCACTAACGCCACGGTCTTTAAAAAAAACTGCAAATGCAGAATCGTTTGGTGCAAAAAATGTCCAGTAACCGGCGGCTGATAAAGTGGCTTTGTAGCCAGATTTATCAATGGTTGCAAGCAGGCTTTTAAAATTACCCTTTGCTTCTAAAACCTGATAAATAGGTGGTTCCAACGTTTCAGGACGGCCATAATATTCATCAAAGGCTTTTTTACGGCAACTTGTAATTAACAGACTAAATGCAAACAGTACGAGGGCTCTCTGTAGTATTTTGTTCATGGCAGGCTTGTATAATTTGGAATTATTGTATGTTTTTTTTAGATGGCAACGCTATGCTAGCTACAGGTATTTTTTCTACAATAAGTAGCAGAAATAAACCGGCCAAAACTTAAAAAGGAAACTATAGTAAGATGAATGTGCGTGGTTAATGTGAACACGGATTTCGTGTCCGAAATATTACTTTTTTTCATAGCAAGCTTATTTGGTATTATTAAATACAACCCATACTCACCGGGCAATCATATGCAAGTATGCTTATTACAATCTAGGGGTAAACTTAGCCACTTCACCATCTTTAACCGTCCTGCGGCATCCTGAGTTTTTTATAAAAAATTC
>JAYUTQ010000763.1:0-2212 GCA_043755055.1 Chitinophagaceae bacterium
CATCTACAGGCATTTCTTTATTGCCACCTACCCTTTTAAATTTTCTTTCCTGTATTACACGTAACAATGTGGCTTGTATTTCTATGCCTAAGTTAGCTACTTCATCCAGAAATAAAGTTCCGCCATTTGCAAGCTCAAAAGAACCTTCTTTACTACCAACTGCACCTGTAAAAGAGCCCTTTTCGTGTCCAAACAGTTCGCTACCTGCCAATTCTTTAGTAAGTGTGCCACAGTCCACGGCTACAAAAGGCATATGAGACCGGTCGCTGTTTTCATGTATTGTTTTGGCGATTACCTCTTTACCTGTGCCGCTTTCGCCATATAAAATAATACTATAATTTGTAGGAGCCACCAGTTGTATCTGATGGTACAGCTCTTTGGTAGCAACATCCGTACCTACAAGGTATGTAGAAGGTTTTAAACCATTTGTAGCACCTGTTTTAGAAGTTAAATTTTGGTTAGTTACGGTGGCTACAACTGCCGGCTGTTGCAGGGCCCTGTCTAAAACATTTAGAACCTCATCTGGTATCAGGGGCTTAATAATATAATCGAAAGCACCCATTTTAATTACTTCTACTGCTGTTTTTATATCAGAGTAACCGGTAATAATAATCACTTTGGTAGCCGGGCCGATACTTTTAATTTCTTTTAAAACCTCACGGCCTTCCTTATCTCCAAGGCGATAATCGCAAAGTACTAATGGATGATGCCCTTCTTTGAATCTTTCAATGCCCTTATTTCCACTTGTAGCGGTATCTACCGTATATCCATTCTTTGTAAGAAAACGCTGCAATAATGTACACATGTCCATGTCATCATCAATCACTAATATTTTTTTTTCTGCCATTGCTCTGTTTTTAAAATCATTCAGTAGAAATAATAATTGTTTCCGGTTCGTCTGTGGCGATTGCCATTTTTTTCAATTCAACTTCTTGTACGGTTACCCACACTGCATATTTATTAGGTAAAATTCTACCGCCATAGTGCCGGGCATACACCTTGGTAAATGCGGCACCCAAATACAGTATAATGGCACTGTAATACACCCATACCATAAGAATGATAATAGAAGCTGCAGCTCCATACACATTGGCCAAATTACTGCTGCCTATATAAAAACCTATACCTGCCTTGCCAAGGGTAAAAAGTATAGTTGTGAGTAAAGCTCCTTTTATAACATCCTTCCAGGCAATTTTAGCATCCGGCAATATTTTAAATATTAATGCAAATATGAAAGTGGTTATAATAAAAGACAACACCTGATCCATAATTAAAATAAACAATGCACCACTACCAGGTATACGCTGCTGCAGATATGCACTTAGTACCGCCACCAAAGCATTTAACAATAACGAAATAATTAAAATAAACCCCACACTTATAATAACCGAAAAACTTAAAAACCGATTTAGGACTAGTTTCCACCACGCCTTTTTGGGCTTGCTTTTTAAGCCCCAGATTTTATTTATAGAATCCTGAATTTCGCCGAAAATTCCAGTAGCTGCTATAATCAACAAGCTAACACTTATAATGGTTGCAAAAATGCCCTGGCCACTTAAATGTACATTCTGTATCAGTTCCTGAACCTGTATGGCCGCCTCCTTGCCTACAAGCTGATCCACTTCTGAAAATAGGCCTTGCTGAAACGTCGTTTTTTGTCCGCCGAAAACCAACCCGCCAATCGAAATGATAGTAACCAAAACAGGCGCTAATGCAAATACGGTATAATAAGATAGGGCAGCGCTAAATTTCAGTCCACCTGCATCCCAAAACTCAAGAAGGACTTGCTTTGTAAAGACATACATTTTCCATACCTTTCTTTTCATGCACAGCTTTTTTGGTAAATCATTTATAAAGATAGCCTGATAAAAGTGTAATACTAAAAATTTGCCTTGCAGGCATACAATAGTATTACTACAAGAATCAATGCACCCATTAATGCTGCAATATTAAATTTCACCCTGTTTTGTTTTTATTTGTTGATAGATAGGCTTTTATATACAAAACAATGGCCGAGATTTTATTTTAAGAAATCCAACATTGGTAACCTGTTTTTCCTATACCCGGGTACAGCCCGTAGGATATGCGTAACAATATGGCAACGGTATGGGTAGAGAATTCCCCATTAATTTTCCTGAAGCTTACAATTTGTGGCCTCGAAATAGGGATTCTTTTACTACCCGTACCGCTAAGGCTGAATGGTGTTTTTCTG
>JAYUTQ010000764.1:0-4834 GCA_043755055.1 Chitinophagaceae bacterium
TTTTCTTGTGTGTGAATTATGAAATAAGAACCCCATCTGTCATCACCCTGTAGTTTTTCGAAAAAAGAAATCAGCACAGGCAGTGCTTCTATAGCTTCCGGAAAATCTGTCCAGGCGGATGGCGTTTGAACATTTAAATGTTTACCTAAAGTTTCGTTATCGTTAGCATCAATGGCATCGTAATGTGCTTTATTAAATGGCACCAAATGCAGCCTGGCAGTTGTTATCATGCAAATAGAAATTATCAAATATGTAATTACACTTTACCCGGATACTATTCCTTATTTAGGGCAGACTCAATGCCCTTTACCCGCTTATCCATTACCCAAAACCAAAGGGGCGGCAGGGTGGCCAATATCATACTGCCGGGGTAGCCGGTAGGTAATTGGGGCGCCGCTTCGTGGTGGCGAAGTATCTGGTACTTTCTGCTGGCAAGGTAATGATGGTCGCTGTGGCGACTCAGTTCAAACAACATCAGGCGGCCTATTACATGATTACTATTCCAGCTATGATGGGGCATGGCCCGTTCGTATTTTCCTGCTGCTGCAGGCTTTCGGCTAAGGCCGTAATGCTCAATATAATTCACCGTTTCCAGTAACAAAAAACCCATGATTGCTGCTGCTAAAAAATAACCCAATACCGCCCAGCCAAACCAGAATCCTATAACGGTACAAAATACAATTTGTACCATCTGTAGCTGCAACATTTCATTTTTCCAATGCCAGATAGAAAGATTTTGCTTCTTCATTTCATCATTGGCAATATGCCATGCACCCGCATATACACCGGCTACACTTCTAAACCAAAATACATATAAAGGTTCGCCAAGCCTTGCACTGCTTGGGTCTGCAGGCGTAGCCACATTTTTATGATGGCCTTTATTGTGCTCTATAAAAAAGTGCATGTACAGCGAAGTTAGTAACAGGCCTTTGGCCAAAAACTGTTCGGCCCTGTTTGCCCTGTGCCCCAATTCGTGGGCCACATTTATGCCAAAAGTGCCGCATAGCAATCCCATTACCATTATATGCCCGATCCTGTTTACAATGGCAATTTCCGGGTTTTGCATGGTTTGCAAAAAAGAAAACAATACAATGTATTGCAACGGGAAAATAAGGTAGAGAAAGTAGTCGTAGAGCCTGTCTTGTTTTGCAATGGCTTCTTCGGCTGCATCAAAATTTTTATTGTTGGCTTTTAGAAAAAGCTCCAGCAATGGTATCAGGATAAAACCATATATCAGTGGCGTCCATACCCAAACACCCGTGGCTCTAAAACTGAACCACGCACCCACATAAATAATTAATGGCAATAGGTATTTAAAAGCCGTCCATTTCATGGTAAGTAAAATTATTGGCTAAAGATAGTTAAGAAGGTTCTTGCTTTAAATGAATAATAAACAGTCCACTTATGGTTTCTTTTTAATAAACGAAACCACCATCGTCCACAATAAAACAATGGCAGCCAGCACCCATGCCACACGGCTCATCCAGTCGCCATGCTGCACATAAAAGGTTTTATATGCTACAGGCTGTATATTCATTTTAATAGCAGCTTCCGTATCCCATGGTTGCGGTTGGTATACAATGCCTTCCGGCGAAATAAAAGAACTGATACCTGTATTGGCACTACGCACCACCCAACAGCCGGTTTCTATAGCACGGAGCCTTGCGTACGATTGGTGTTGTTTATAGCCGGGTGTATTGCCCCACCATCCATCGTTGGTAATAATGGTAATTACATTGGCGCCTTTCCGAACATACTCCGACACGTATTCGCCATAAATACTTTCGTAGCAAATTACCGGTGCAGGCTTGAATATATTATTGGGTGATGAAAAAACCATTGGCTCCTCACTTGTACCCAATGTACCGCTGATGCCACCATAGTCCTCAAACATTTTACCCAAAAAGGCCAGCCACGAAGGCAAACTTTCTACACCCGGCACCAACCTGGATTTATGGTAGAGTTGCGGCGTGCCATTACTATCTAAAGCCAAAGCCGTATTAAAAGCTTCGTAGTAAAAATTACCCTCCTTGCTTTTGCGAATGCTAAAGCCGCCGGGGTTATTTGAGCCATGGTTTACATAGCTATCAATACCCGTTACCAACATTATATTAGGGTGTCTTTTAGCAAAGGCAAAAATGGGCTGGTAGTATTCGTTGGTGGTTAGCTGATTTTCCCAAACCTGAGTAGGCACGGCCGTTTCGGGCCATACCACCATTCGGGTATTACTGTCTATCCGGCTTTCGCTTAGCTTAATTAGTTTTTCTATTTGTAAAGAAACCGGGGTAGAAAATTTTTCTTCGTAAGGGTCGATGTTGGGTTGGATGAGGACGATGTTATTATCAATTTTTGGTAGTAGGGTAATGGACTTCTTTTCAACGCCGATGAATAAAGAAAACACAACAGGCAAAATAATTAAGGCAGCTATCACTCCATATTGTCTGAACCCCTGCAATAAGCGGGGCAGGCTTAATTTGAGTGTATTTTGAGGATTATAAGGCGTTTCCAAACCGATTGTTGCTGCATTGGTTTTTTGCAGAAAAAAGGTATTGAAAACTAAAACATTTATTATCAAAACCCAAAGACTTCCGCCGGTTGTTCCGGTGTATTGGTACCACCTTACGCCTTCGGGATGATTGGCAAATACATTGCCTAATGTTAGCCATGGCCAGCTTAAATCCCAGTTGTGGTGTATGTACTCGTAGGTGATCCAATACAGCACCAGCGATGCATACCCGATATTGCTGCCCAGCTTTTGTTTGGTAATACGGAACAGCATCCATGGAATCGTCATTAAAATACTGTTGGCAATAATGGCTCCCAATGCGCCGCCCTCACTTGCATTCCATATCCACCAGGTAGTGGCGGTGTTCCAGATTAAAAAATTCAGCAACAGGATAAAGAAAAACCGGTAGGGCCTTGTGCTACGGGCTTCAATAATCAACAATGGCACCCATGCTATAAAAATGAGTAGGGTTAATGGACTCATAGGCAATGCTGCAAATAGCAAAAGCCCACTAAGCAGCATGATCAATGGATTTTTTACCGGATTCTTTAGGATTGAAAGCATTTACAAAAAAAAGATAGTTAGGTGAAAAAGTAGAGAGTATTTATAGAGCTGCAATAAAAGGAACGCAATGTGCATTTAAGTCCATGGCCTGATTTTGGGAATACTAATGGCATTTAAAACGCCGGCAGGACTTATTTAAAAGAGAAAAACTTACGATTCTGTAAATCTTCTAGCTCTCTGTGCCAAATAAAATCTTTCGCTGCTATGGTTTTAATTTCTACATTTATACTCTCAGCATCTACATGCTTTTAAAAATTTTACTATCTGATATCTGACTCTGCTGGGTTAGATGACATTATTATTAAAATTTTTAAAACCATGTACAAACAATTTGTAAAACACGGCTTCGAATCTACAGGCATTTTTGCCAACGACTGTTTGGATGAACAGTTTGCCGATTACTTTTCTTTCAGCAATTTTAGAACTGAACCCCGTTACACTTCGCTATTGCCCGTTTGCTGTATTGTAGAAGGCATGTCTTTTGAACTATATTGGGTTAGAGATTTGATTGTATGCTGCAACACAATAGATGTTTGCGCCTTGTTGCAACAATGGGTAAATGAAGACAACAAGGACAGCCCAACCTATGCATGGCTGCTTAACCAGATACAGCAAAACGAATACACCGATTTTGATTTTGTTTTTGAGAGCAACCTGAATAATATGAGTACACGGCAGCTGGGCGAAAAAATTGCAGTAGCCTTATTAATGAAAGGTAAAATAGCTTTAATTGGTTTGAGTTCAGACGAACCCCAACAATTGCGTTACTATGCTACCGGCAGCTCAACAAGAAATTTTACAGTGGGCACCGTTTATTTTGAAACAGAACAATATCTAAATATTGCTCAAGGCCGAATATGGTGTATGATGTTTTAGTATTTGGATAATATTTTGGCTGCGTTAAATGGGGTAATTAAGGCTGGGTTCCTGAACAAGCAGGGAGGCCTTCGTTATTGGGGTTTTAAAGGTAAAGCCCGGCTGCTTCTCGCAAAATCTCCGCTATCCTTTGGCGTAACCAATACGGCTCCACTACCATCACATCTTTGCCATATTGCAAAATGGCTGCTTCCAGTTCCTGGTTAATAATCATGGTAAGCATAACCTGCACATGGCCGGTTTTGGTAGTGGTGCTATTTTCTATCATGCCAAAGGGTTTGGTTATAAAATACTTTGCCCGTTTGGGGGCGAATTGCAGCACCAGTTTTTCGGGAATAGCATTTGGCGGAACGGTTACTCCAACTAAATATTTGTCGTAAAAGTCAGGGTTAAATGCGGCCTGTTTTTCAAAAGGGATATTGGTCACCTTGGCATCCACAAAACGGTCCAGCGGGTAGTTGCCAATGGCTGCATGTTCCTGGCACCAGCCAATAAGAAACCACCGTTGGTTGTATTGCTTTAGCAGGTAGGGATGAAGATGAATGGTAAGCGGCTCCTCAGCTTCAAAGGGCTGGTATATAAGTTTTATTACTTTTTGGTGCAGCAGCAGTTCGTACACATCGCCAAACCATTCGCGGCCAGTATAGTGAAGGTTTTGCTCAAACTGCAGGGTGTTGCTGGTAAGTTCATTATCCAGCTCCACCTTTTGTTCCAGCCGCTGGATAGTGTCGGCCAATTCATCGGCAATGGAAAGGCCCTTTAGTTGCCGCAGTATGTTAATGGCTTTTCGAAGGTTTTTTTCGTCTTCCTTGCCCAATGGTTTATCCCGGATAGAAAAGTTTGGGTCGCTGTATCTGAAAAAATGTTTCTTGCCATCCTGGTAACTTT
>JAYUTQ010000765.1:0-11466 GCA_043755055.1 Chitinophagaceae bacterium
AAGCACCGTTCCTCTCCGATAGGAGAGGGAAAGAGGGTGAGGCCTTTGGGAGAAGTTTCAAGTAACAAGGAATAGACTTTCAAAAAGTATATACCTATATAAGTGATTGTTGCTGCCGGGATCTGTACTATTGCTGAATTGGAAGATTAAAAAGGTTGGCTATTTACAAAAGCACCGTTCCTCTCCGATAGGAGAGGGAAAGAGGGTGAGGCCTTTGGGAGATTGAAGAAAATTTTCAATATCCAATGTTCAATTTTCAAATTTCAATTAGGCCGTTTTTCACGGATCAATACTCACAACTCACGGCTCACCGTTAACGAAACAAAATCGTAAATCCCAAATCGTAAATCGTAAATAAATTTTGACACAATCTGAATTATTAGAAGGCCAGGTATTGCTGGTAGATAAGCCACTACGCTGGACTTCGTTTGATATTATCCGTAAACTGCGGAATATTTTTCGTATTAAAAAAATAGGCCATGCCGGTACGTTGGATCCGCTGGCAACAGGGCTGCTGATTGTGTGTACCGGTAAGTTTACCAAAAAGATAAACGAATACATGGGCATGGAAAAAGAGTATGCCGGCACCATTACACTTGGTGCGGTTACGCCCACCTACGACCTTGAAAGTGAACCTGAGCAACACAAGCCTTTCGACCATATTACCAAAGAAGAAGTATTAAAAGTATTCCAATCATTTACCGGCCCTATTATGCAGTTTCCACCTGCCCACTCTGCTATAAAAGTGGATGGCAAACGCTTGTACCAACTGGCAAGAGAAGGCAAAGAAGTAAAGCTGGAAGCCCGTTCTGTAATTATTTACGAATGTGAACTAACCCGTTTTGAGCTACCCGAAATTGATTTTAGGGTTGTGTGCGGCACAGGTACTTATATCCGCAGTCTTGCTAAAGATGTGGGTGAATCTCTTGGCTGCGGCGGCTATCTTTCAAAGCTGGTTCGTACCAGAATCGGCGAATTTTTATTGGTAGATGCATTAACGCCGGAACAGGTGGAGGCGAATTATACGGTGCCGGTAGCGGGTCAGTAGTCATTTGGTCATTGGTCAATAGTCATTCAATGTCATTTACTTAAGTAAATCGAAAGATTGTCAGGCTGAGCTTGTCGAAGCCCTATTTGTCGATCTGCAATACTGATCTGCATGAAGCCCTTAGACAAGCTCAGGGTGACAATCTTAAACGACATTGAATAGTCATAAGGAAAATTAAGGCATTTACAATGCCAAATGCAGCTCCAAAAATTGGGGGAATAATTTTGCCGAAGGCATTTTGCCGGCACTAAAAATACCATAAACCGTACTGCCGCTTCCACTCATTGAGGCGTAAACGGCACCGTTCTGATACAGGGTTTCTTTTATAGTGCCAATGATAGGATGGCCATTTATTACGGCTGGTTCAAAATCGTTTTTCACAATATCTTTCCAGGTTTCTATTGGCTGTTGTATAAGCTGTTGCACATCCATTTGTGGTTGTTGCGGCGTTATTTGGCCGAAGGCCCAGCCTGTGTTTACATGGATGCCCGGATTGATTAAAACAATGGAATAGCCGGAAAGCTGAAGTGGTAATTCGTTCATCACCTCGCCTCGGCCGGTGGCAAAGCAAGGTTTGTTAAGTATAAAAAACGGACAGTCGCTGCCTAGCTGCAAAGCATAATTTATTAACTGCGCACTACTCAATTTCAGATTAAAAACTTCATTTAATAATTTTAAGGTAAAAGCTCCATCGGCAGAGCCGCCGCCAAGGCCTGCACCCATGGGTATGGCTTTGTGCAAGTGCATTTGTATAGCTGGTAATGCAGGATAATCTTTTTGCAAAAGTTCATACGCTTTTACACAAAGATTATTTGCACTATCACCATCCACTGGCAGGCCGGTCATATTAAAATCTATCGGAGCAATTGGTGCATTAGATGGCAAAATTTCCAATGCATCGTGTAACTTATATACAGGGTAAAAAACAGTTTCTAGGTCATGAAATCCATCTGCCCGTTTGCGGATAATATTCAGGCCGAGGTTTATTTTACAATTGGGGAACGCAAGCATTTGGTTTAATTGTTGATTAGTTTATTGGTTCATTAGTAAGCAGATTGCTTTGACTTTAAATTATAGTGAAATTATCATAGTTCACTACCAATTAACCAATTAACCAATCAACCTATTATTTCTTCCGTTTTTGTATTTCGTTTCGGATGGCAATTGCTTTAATATAATCTTCCTGAGCTACTACGTCATGCAACATGTTTTCCAGTTCCTCAATGCTCATGGTTTTATAATCTTCATTGCCGGTAGGCAGCGGTTCCGGGTCTGTAGCACCACGTTTCTTTTTACCTGGCGTGTCTTCCATCATAATGCCGGCATTTTCCAAAATATTATCGTAGGTGTAAATAGGGCAGCCAAAACGTACGGCCAATGCCAGTGCATCGCTTGTACGGCTGTCTATTTCTACAGTATCTGCAGCTGTGTAGCAAACAAGTTTTGAATAAAAAATTCCTTCCTGTAAATCGTTGATCACTATTTCCTGAAGGTCTACTTCAAAAGCCATCATAAAATTTTTCATCAGGTCGTGTGTCAGCGGACGGCTAGGTTGCATCCGTTCAAGAGCCACTGCTATGGCCTGTGCTTCAAAACCGCCAATAACAATGGGTAAACGGCGAACACCATTTACTTCGCCCAATACAACTGCATACGAATGCGTTTGCGTAATGCTATGACTCAGTGCTACTATTTCCAGTTCTATTTTTTTCATACCTAGGGGCGAAAATACACGAATTACCCAAACTAAGAAACAGGAAATCGACAGAAAATCCTGAACACCAAAAAGCCCTGCAACAACAGGGCTTTTTGGTGAATATTTTCTAATAACGTTAAACAATAAACGCTACATTCAGGCCACTCCTTTTAGTGTTTTTACTGCCTCAATAATCTTCGGCATTACTTCAAAAGCATCGCCAACTATACCATAATCGGCCGCCTTAAAAAATGGTGCTTCCGGATCTTTATTAATTACCACAATTACTTTACTACGGTTTACACCGGCTAAATGCTGTATGGCACCGCTGATGCCAATGGCAAAATACAGGTTGGGTGCCACGGCTCCACCGGTTTGCCCTACATGTTCATGGTGCGGCCTCCAATGTGCATCGGCCACAGGACGGCTACATGCAGTAGCAGCGCCTAGCAGTTTGGCAAGGTCGGTAACCAATGCCCAGTTTTCCGGCCCTTTCAATCCACGGCCGCCGCTTATTACCAGCTCTGCTTCGCCCAACGGAATTTCGCCGGTAATTTTATTGGTAGCTGTAATTTTTACTTTTGGTCCTTCTACATTGGCAGTTGCAGTTACTACTTCGGCTACGCCTTCACCCACAGTTACCGGGAAAGAATTCTGGTTGAGGGAAATAATTTTGATGTCGGTGCTGATACCAACGTTAGCGAAGGCTTTACCACTGAAGACACTCTTTTTTACCACAAATCCGGTTGTAGTATCAGGCAGTGCAATCGCACCTGCAACCAATCCGGCTTTAAGACGGGCACTCAATCTTGGTGCTACAGCTTTACCTGTAAGGCCATTACTAAAAATAATTACTTTGGTGCCTGTGGCACTTACAATGCCGGCAATCACTTTAGTATATGCCTGTGCATCAAAATGATCGAGGTTGCTATCGGTAATATGATGCACTTTTTTAGCGCCATATTTTCCCAATGCCGATAATTCAGTTTCAGATATGGTGCCAAGCACAATTGCTTCGGCAGTAGTTCCTAATTGCGCTGCTATTTTTGAACCATAACAAATGGCTTCGAAAGATGCTTTTTTTATTTGACCATCTACCTGATCTGCGAATATGAGTACCATAAAGGATAATTTTTAAAGGATAATTTTAAAGGATAATTTTTTAATGGATAATGGATAATTATTTTACAAGTTTTAATCGTGTTGTTTTTACGCTTGCAACAAGAAGTTGTAGTAATTCAATACAGTCCTTTTTTAAAGAATCGTACATTTTTTTTGTAATGAAATCAGTTGCGAAAAGAAGATCAATCCAATATTCTGACTCATTGGCTTCTTTAAGACCAATACTAAGTTTGTGTATGAAGTCTTTTGTGCTTTCTGCATGTTCTGCTTCCCGAATTAATGCACCAATAGAAGTACCGCTTCGGATTAATTGTTGTGATAAAACATATTCTCCGTGTTCTTTTTTTAGGTATTTGTAAAGTTTGATAATTCTTACAGCAAAATCAAAGCTTTTGGTTTTTAGGATATTTTCTTTCAAAGGAATCATTTTAGTAAGCTCAATTTATAAGTTTGATACTACAAAAAGTTTCAAATAATGGCAGCATTATCCATTATCCATTAAAAAATTATCCATTAAAACACCTTTGCCTCCTCATGAAGTAGCCGAACCAATTCTTCCGGTGTATCTGCAGAGACCAACTTTACGCCTGCTTTTGCAGGTGGTAAATCAAAACTTACAATGCTGGTAAGGCTATCTGCTGCCACAGGTTCTTTTACAGCAAGAGGTTTTGTTCTTGCTCCCATAATCCCTTTCATGTTCGGGATGCGTTGCTCAGCCATTCCATTTTTACAACTGATAACAACCGGCAAGGCCACTTCGTTGGTTTCTTCTCCACCTTCTATTTCTCTAATTACCATAGCTGTGGTGCTGGCAACATCAAGTTTGGTAGCAAGGCTAATGTATGCGGCATCCATCAGTTCGGCCACCATACCGCCAATGCTGCTGCCGTTATAATCAATGGTTTCTTTACCGGTAAGCACCAAATCGTAGCTGCCATCTTTGGCTACAGCCGCTATTTGCGAAGCAATAAAAAAGCTGTCGTGGTTATCGCTGTTAATGCGGATGGCATCATCGCCGCCAATGGCCAAAGCCTTGCGGATAATGGGTTCTGCATCGGCAAGGCCAACGGTGACCAATGAAACTGTGGTAGCAATACCGGCTTCTTTCAGCTCCAATGCTCGTACAAGGGCATACCATTCGTCGTATGGGTTAACAATAAACTGAACGCCGGCATCGGCAAACTTCGAGTTGTTGTCTGTGAAGGCTATTTTTGCCGTGGTGTCCGGCGTTTTACTAATACACACTAAAATTTTCATATCGCTGTTGTTAGTTAATTTGTTTAATCGTTAATTGGTAAGTGGGTCAACGGTCAATAGGTCATTTTGTGGATGTTATTTGCATCTGATTTTTGACCTATGGCGTATAGCGTAAATTAGTTGCATAAACAACTAATTGCAAATTTAGGCGGATAAGTATATGACCCTAACTTTTATTTAAAAATATTTTTAAAGATGACCGACAGGATAAACAAGCTGAAAGATTATTTGGAAAAACAGCCTGGCGACAGCTTTTTGCAACATGCACTGGCACTGGAATACATAAAGATAAATGACGACGCCGCTGCCCTTATGTTATTTGAAACCTTGCTTGAAAACGACCCCGGATATGTAGGCAGCTATTACCATTTGGGCAGGTTATTAGAAAGGGTAGGGGAAAATGATAAAGCAATTGCTACTTACGAAAATGGCATCGCCGCAGCGAAAATTGCCGGTGACAATCATGCTAAAAATGAACTGCAAATGGCTATGGATGATTTGGATGATTTTTAAAAAGATCCAGAAAAAAGCAAGTCATTGCGAAGCGGGGTTCTTGCCTCGCTGTGGCAATCCCCAGAAAATTGGGAAGAAATAGATACCAAAGGCGTCGGACGGATTTCCTCACAAAAAATAATCACTAAATGGTTCATACACTCACTCAGGCATTTCTTCATTTTCTAAAGCAACACAATTTCACCGCTACCAATAGCAAATGGCTGGTAGCCGTTAGCGGTGGTGTGGATTCTGTTGTACTGTGCCATTTGTGTTCGGTAAACAATATTCCGTTTGCCATGGCCCATTGCAATTTTCAGTTACGTGGGGCCGAGAGTGCAAGTGATAAAGAATTTGTAACAGCCTTTGCGGCACAATTAAATACGGAACTGTTTGTAAAAGATTTCGACACCAAAAAATACATGGCCGAAACAGGCAAATCGGTACAAGTAGCGGCCAGGGAATTGCGGTACACTTGGTTTAGTGAATTATTGGAAAACTTTAAAACCGTAACTCACCACTCACCACTTACCACTCACTATCTGGCTACCGCCCACCATGCTAATGATAATATAGAAACGGTGCTGATGAATTTGTTTCGTGGCACTGGCATTAAAGGACTGCGTGGCATACAGCCTGTTCAATCTGCAATCATACGTCCGCTGTTGAATGTTACCAAAGAAGCCATTTTGGATTATGCCAAAACAAACAACTTAAGTTGGGTAGAAGACAGCAGTAACAGCAGCGATAAATACACCCGGAATTTTATCAGGAATAAGATTATTCCGCTGATGGAAGCAGCTATACCAAGAGATGAAATGGGTTTTGAAAAAACCATGGAAATGCTATCAGAAGCTGAAATACTTTACAACGATGCCATTGCATTACACAAGAAAAAACTGTTGGAGTTAAAAGGAAATGAAGTACATATACCTGTGCTGAAACTGGCCGCCAGCAAACCTTTGAAGACAATTATGTATGAAATAATTAAAGACTTTGGCTTCACTTCGTTACAAACAGAAGATGTATTGGCTTTATTACAAGCCGAGTCGGGCAAGTATGTAGCCTCGGCCACGCATCGCATTATCCGCAACCGGGCATGGCTTATTATTGCTCCGCAAAAAACAGCAGCGTCAGATCTTATATTGATAGAAAATCATGACGCCCAAATTTCATTTGCCGGAGGCGAAATGAATATTCAATATTCAACCAACAACAATCAATTTTCAATTTCGAAAACAGCAGATATTGCATTACTCAATGCTGCCGATATCCAATTTCCGCTCATACTCCGCCTATGGAAACAAGGCGATTATTTTTATCCTTTGGGTATGATGAAGAAGAAAAAACTATCCCGGTTCTTCATTGACCAAAAAATTTCTAAAACCGATAAAGAAAAAATATGGGTGGTAGAAAGCAATAAAAAAATCCTGTGGGTTGTGGGCCACAGAATTGATGAAAGGTTTAAAATAACAGAAGGAACGAAAGATATTTTACGGCTTTATTTTACCCCTAAAGCTTAAATACCTATATCCATTTTTATCTTTTCTATAAACAAGCCTAAAGTGTCGTATTGGGCAAATAAATAAGTAGTAGCCAGTACAAAAATAATACCAAACACCGCTCCCCAAATATGTGCCGAATGGTTGATACTGCCCTGACCACGTTTGGCTAAAAAGGAAGATATGATTAAATAGATTGGTCCGAAAATATAGCCGGGAATAGAAACGCCCGGAATAAAAATGAGGCCCACGCCACTTCTTGGCTCCAACATGAGCCCTGCAAAAATTACAGCACTTACCGCACCGGATGCTCCAAGGCTGCGGTAACTATAATCATTTTTATGTTTAATATAAGTAGGCAGCAGGCAAAAAAACAAAGCCGCCACATACATGAGTATGTAGTAAAATTTACCCATGGCCTGCCCAAAAATGGGTACAAAACCGCTGCCAATTTCGCCATTGCTGTAGGTATGGCCATTCTCTACACCTACTCCAAATGAGTAAAGGGCTAACATGTTAAAAGCCAGGTGCGGTATATCGGCATGTATAAAGCCACAGGTAAAAAAGCGGTACCACTGTTTGTTAGTAGTTACCGCAGGCGGATAAAAAATTAAGTCGCCCATTAATTTTTGATTGCTGAAAGCCGGGATGGAAATAAGACAGGTAAGAATTACGATAACAAGTGTTATTGGAAGCATAAGGGGATTTGTGATTTGCGATGTATGATTTGTGATGTATGATTTGTGATGTATGATGTATGATTCTGAAGCTATATTTTGTGAAATTTGATGTGAGTTATTTGATGTTAGATTTTTGTAAAGCATTTCAGAATTTGAAAAAATCAGAAATCATACATCTGAAATCCTACATCTAAACATGGTGGTATTTTTCGTTTTTTAAAATGCTGCAGGCCCTGTATATCTGTTCGGCCAAAATTAGCCGCACCAACTGATGCGGAAAAACCAATTGGCTTAATTGCCATACCAAATCGGCCCGTTTGCGAACTGTTTCTGTTACCCCAAATGCCCCGCCAATAATAAAATGTACACGCCTTGCACCATTTACAGCCCTTTCGCTAATGAGTTTACTAAGGCCGGGTGATGTAAGCATTTTACCTCTTTCATCCAGCAGTACTACATAATCTTCAGCATCAAGGCTGTCTAACAATTGCTTGCTTTCGGCCTCTCTTTGTTCGGTATCGCTCATAGAAGCTGCGTTTTTTGGTGGCGGCATTATTTTCCATTCGCATGGAAAGTACCTTGAGATGCGGCCCGTAAAATCTTCCACACCCTCCTTTACATAACTTTCATTTTGTTTTCCAATACTCCACAATAGCAGTTTCATAAATTTTACATTCGGCTTCAAATATCCCCTTATTATTTTCAATTAGCTATAAGCGTACATTAAAATATAACAGGAGTTTTTTGTTGTAGCCCGGCTTTTGTTTTACTATAAAACTACACTGATAGTTTACCCCACCAAACGCCTGCTGTGTAGACATATCCTTCATAACAATCAAATCCTAAATCATACATCACAAATCATAAATCATAAAACAGCCCTAATTTTCTATTTTTTTACCTACAGACATATCTGAAACTGTACATTCGCAGCAAAACATAAACCCCGTATGAAGAACGTAAGTGTAGCATTGAATGTTATTTTACTAATTGCCGTTGGCGTATTGTATTTTTTGTTTTTTAAAGAAAAGGGAAAGTCAGCAGCCACTCCTAATGCTGCGAAAGATGCTGCTAACATTAGCCAACCGGGCAAATTGGCCTATTTCGACATGGACTCTGTAGAGAATCGTTACACCTACATAAAACAGGTTCGGGAACAGCTAAAAGGCAAAGAACAAGCCATTAGCGGCGAAATGAACGGCCTAAAAAAAGGCTACATGGAACGCATACAGCAATTGCAAGCTAAAGCCCAAACCATGAGTCAGCAGGAAGGTGAAGCAGCACAGGCCGAGATAAACCAGATGCAGCAAAAGTTGCAACAAAGAGAAGCCGAACTAACACAAAGCCTGCAAGGCGAACAATTTAAAATGATGCAGGACATCAATAAAAAGATTGAAGATTTTTTGAAAAGCTTCAACCAGAAAAAGCAATATGCCTTTATTTTCAGCCATCAGCCAGGTGATTTTATTTATTACAAAGATTCGCTGCTCAACATTACAAGCGACATTGTAAATGGCCTCAATGCAGCCGCTGCTCCGGAAAAAAAGAAATAAATATTACAGAAAATATTTACTGCCCCGCATTGCCGGGGCATTTTTTTTACAAGAATTTATGCAAATAAAAAATTTGTGGCATCAGGGTTTGAAAATTACCACAAATGAAAGCTGTACAACTTACCATTGCCGAGCCCTGCCACCAGAACTGGAACCAAATGCTGCCCGAAGAACGGGGCAAATTTTGCCTAAGTTGCCAAAAAACAGTTGTTGATTTCACAACCATGAGCGACCGGGAAGTACTGAACTATTTCAACACCACGACGGGTAATACCTGCGGCCGGTTTAACGATGATCAGCTAAATAAAACGCTAAGCGTCCCCAAAGAAAGAAACATTGGTAAATGGAAATATTTCTGGCAATTTTTATTGCCTGCCGTATTTGCCATGCACAAAGCCGAAGCCCAAAAAACAATCGGTAAACCGGCCATTTGCCAGCCACAATTGATACAGGAAGATTTTACGGTAATTATGGGGATGGTAGCCACGCCCATAAAAAAGGAAAAACTAACGACTGTAAAAGGGACAATTGTAGACGGTAATGGCATTCCCGTTCCCTATGTAAGTGTTGTAGTTAGCGGTACAAAAACAGGAGTGGCAGCCGATAGTGCCGGTAATTTTTCCATACAGCTCAAAGAAAATCAGTCTATTACTATCAGTACAATCGGCTACGAAAGTAAATGCATTGCTGTCGGAGATTTAGTGCAAATGAAAGGCTTTAACATTGGGATGAAAAATGGAGGAGTTGTTATGTCGGGTACGAAAATTCCGTTAAAGGAAACTATTATGGGGTTGATGGGAGATGTGGTGGTGACCAGCTACGCACATACAAGAAAGTCTTCCGTATCAGGTTGTGTAAGCGTCGTAAAACAGGCTTCTAAAAAATCAATATTTAATTTTTTTAAGCGGCCAATTACTACTGAAGCACAACCTACAAAGCTGAAAATTTTTCCTAATCCAATTGCACCCGGCCAAAATTTTCAGGTACAATTAAATGTGCCCAAAAAGGATGATTATCACATTGAAATAATAGACGCTTCTGGTAAACTGATACAATCGAAAACGATCAAGATGCAGAACTTACAACAGACGGAAACCATTGATGGGCAACGATTACAGCAATCGGGCATTTATGCTATCCATCTCACTAATGGTGAAAAGAAAAACGTTTTTACCGGAAAATTGGTGGTGCAATAATTCGTCGTTAGCTATTATTTTTCTTCTTTAAAAGTTAGCGCAAGGGAGTTCATGCAATAACGGAGACCTGTAGGGCGGGGGCCATCATCAAACACATGGCCGAGGTGAGCACCGCAGTTACTGCATAATACTTCTGTACGGCTCATTCCAGCACTGTAGTCGGTATCTTCTATTATATTTTTTTTAGCGGCAGGTGCGTAAAAGCTTGGCCAACCTGTTCCGCTTTCAAATTTGGTGGCAGACTTAAAAAGCAATTGATCGCAGCAAACGCAAGAGTAACTCCCTTTTTTATGGTTATCCCAATATGCGCCGGAAAACGCCCTTTCTGTTTTGGCTTTCCGGGTTACTGTAAACTGGTCGGCCGTTAGTTGTTTTCTCCATTCAGCCTCTGTTTTAGTTACCGGAAATTTTTTTGGCTGTTCCTTTTTCTTCCACGAAATAGCGGCAATGGATATGATGGCAAGGCAAATAATGAGTAGCGATTTCATAACAAATTTTATTTTGTAAATCTACGGTGGCTGTTCAATGATAGTTTGTACAACAATAATCTAAAAGGGTTGTTGTATAATTTTTAACTTCATTTCATAAAAACAGCAACTATTATGGGCGTGTGGAAACAAATAGGAGAGTACCTCTACCTGCGTAAAAAAGATCCGAATGCACCGGACAGTAACTTCCTCCGTAAAATGCATGGCATCAACCGGCTATCCATTTTCTTATTTTTAATAGCCATTATTATTATGATTATCAAGCTGATAAGAAGAAGCTGATTTTTAGCACACGGATGGTATGGACTGTACGGATAAACACGGATTTTTTGCTGCCTTGCAGAAAAATGGGATAGTATCTTTAAGGCTCTCAGGAATAGTAACCTACTCACAAGCTCTAATCTCCAAACCCTGAGTAACTAATCCCTAATC
>JAYUTQ010000766.1:0-2195 GCA_043755055.1 Chitinophagaceae bacterium
ATGGGATCCAAACCTGTATCAATACCTTGTGCAAACACACTGGGCCTTGCACTAAATTCAGGATCGAAACCTTTATACTTTGTAAGCGTAAACAGATTGTTTGCAGCCACATAAACATTTATGGCGGTAAAAAACTTTGGCTTTATTGGTATGTTGTAATTAAGCGAAAGTGTACGAAGGCGGAAGTAAGAAGCATCTTCTATCCAACGGTCGCTAAAACGGCTGTTCCCCATTGGATCGCCGAAAGTGGCTTTAGGCATGTTGGTAACCTGTCCTTCGGTACGCCACCTTTTGTTTACACTTACCAATTGGTTTTCGGTTGTGCTTACAGATTCCAGTTTGTAACGGATGTAATTAAAGGCATCGTTACCCTGGCTAAATGTAAATAAGGCATCCAGCGAAAAATTTTTGTAAACCAATCTGTTTGTAATTCCTCCTACCCAGTCTGCATTCGGATTTCCAATAATTGATTTGTCACTATTATCAATCACTTTGTCGCCGTTTAAATCGGAGAACTGTATGTCGCCTGCTTTAAAAGGCGTTAACGAACCGTCGGCATTTCTAATTTGTAAACCTGCTGCTGTGGCCGCAGCGGTTGTGGCAAATACACCATTGGTGGTGTAGCCGTAAAACAGGTTGGCAGCATTGCCATTGGCAGTAAGTATGGTAGCACCGGCAAAGTTTGTAGTAAAGCTTCCGTTTGGCACAGCCAGTATTTTATTTTTGTATTTGCTTACATTAAAACCAAAATCCCATTTAAAATTCTTTTTATTGATGATTCTGGTATTTACAGATAATTCTATACCATTCGTTTCCATGCTACCGCCATTGGTAAGTATGGTACTGAAACCTGCAGTAGATGGGAGGGTTTCATACACCAACATATTAGTTGTTTTATTCTTGTACGCATCTAGAGTTACCATCAGTCTTTCGTTAAAGAAACTGAGGTCCAATCCGCCATTAAGTTTGGTGTTTGTTTCCCACTGCAGGGCAGGGTTGGCTATATTGTTTCTTACCAAGCCTTGCATACCCAAAAGGTTTTGCGAACGGTATGTTTGACGGGCAGAATAATTACCAATATCATCGTTTCCGGTAATGCTGTAGGTAGCCCTTAGTTTAAATAAACCAATACCGGAGTTAGCCATAAATTTTTCTGATGACACCAACCATGCTGCACCTATTGATGGTGATACCGCATATTTTCTATCACCCAGTTTTAAGCCATTGGCAGCCATTAAACCAAATCTTGATGAGCCATCAACCGAAGCATTAAGGGACAGGTATAATTTATTGCGGTAACCATAATCCAGATTCACGTAGGTATTGGTCCAGCCCCATTCGCCACCATCACCACCAATCTGACGTAAAGCGTTTAAACCGTTTTGAACACTTACCAACTGATCTGTGGCAGAGTTAAAGCCAATAGCATAATCCTGTTCCGAATCATTACGTTGGTAACGATAACCCACATTGGCACTTAAAGTATTTACACTATTGAATGTACGGTTGTAAGAAAGCCTGCCATCGGTATAAAAGGTAAACAAACGTTTTACCTGTGTGCCAAGGCGGCTATCTGCAATGGCGTTATCCAATGTATCGTTGGCCACTCCTTTACGTGGTATAAAAGAGCTTTCACGAACCTTATCATAGGTAACACCAATCATGGCACTGGCACTCAAATATTTGGATACATCGTATTTAAAAGTAAAGCTTCCAAAAAAGCGGTAGTATTTATTAATTGCCTGCATGCTTTTAATTAATGCAGTTGGGTTACTCATGCCCAAAGTATCGGTATCTGCAAGGTTTGGTGATTCTAAACCGGCATCACTTACTTCCTGCACCGGTAAAAAGGGCGCCTTGGTTAAAGCCAGATATAACGGAGCCGTTTTGGGTGAAATGCCCTGATCTTTTAAATTTTGTTCGTTATAGGAAAATGACAGATTGGCTAAACCAGTGAGCTTTTTGGTAAAATTAAATTCGGCATTAAAACGGGTGTTGTACCGGGAAATATCTGTTTCCCTAATAATGCCTTGATTTTTTACCACACCTACGCTAAGGCCATAAGTAGCAATGTTATCTCCACCTGTTACTTTTAGAAAATAGTTTTGGTTGGTGCTGTTATCCATTACCTGCTTTTGCCAATCGGTATTGTAGTGGTACCTGGCGTAATTCGGATTTTTTGTATCATCATTCAT
>JAYUTQ010000767.1:0-2191 GCA_043755055.1 Chitinophagaceae bacterium
CTAAGAATAGCCCGTGGTCTATCTCAGTTAGATTTGGGCGTTATGATGGATAATTATGCCGAACAAATCAGCAGGATTGAAAGAGGGAAATTTAATGTGACTATTGGTTCATTGGTAGCTATTGCCGCTTGCCTCGAAATCTCACTTAAAGAGCTGTTTGATTTTGAATACTAGCAAAACAAACAAACATTTCAAGTTTTCTATTCTCAAAAAATCTATTTTTATTTTGTGGAAACAACATTATTCACAAAATCACCTCTCCATTGGATTATCATTCGGTAAATATTCTGTTCTTTAAATCGCTTACGCCAATGCTTATTATGAGTACCGAGGTAACTACGGTACTTGTTATTTTACTACTGCTTTTGTTGTGCCTTTCTTTTTGTGTGGCCGGTGCAGAAATAGCCTTTTTCTCACTCACTTTTAAAGACATAAATTTTCTTAAAACCCGTCCGCAGCCCGGTTATAAGCGTATTATTAACCTGCTTGAAAATCCCAAGGCGTTACTGGCATCGATGCTAATAGCTAACAGCCTGGCCAATATTGGCATTATTGTACTCACCAATTTTATTATAGATGCTTACCTGCCACTCCACAATAATTTTTGGATAGGCTTTGGCATCAAAGTATTGCTCCTTACCACTATCATTTTGCTGGTGGCAGAAATTTTACCTAAGGTTTTTGCTACGCAAAACAATATCCGTTTTGCAAAAGATGTGGGCTGGGTAATAGAAGGTGTGTACCTGCTTTTTAATCGTATTGGTAAAGGTTTGGTAGGTTTTAGCGACGGTATAGAAAAAAAGCTGGGCCAAAAAACAAGTGCCGCAAGTTTGGAAGAGTTGAACCATGCCATTGACCTTACTACGTCTGAAGAGGCTACAGAAGAAGAAAAAAACATCCTGAAAGGCATTATTAAATTCGGGAATATTACCGTAAAGCAGGTAATGAAAACCCGGCTTGATGTAAGCGGCATAGACTACACCATGGCTTTTAGCGACCTTAAAAAAAAGGTGGAAGAACTACACTACAGCCGCCTGCCGGTGTACCACGAAACCCTAGATGAAATAAAAGGCATCATGCATACAAAAGACCTGCTGCCTTACCTGGACGAAGCCGATGGTTTCGACTGGCATGATGCCGTGATGCCACCGTTTTTTGTGCATGAACAAAAGATGATAGAAGACCTGCTAAAGGAGTTTCAGCAAAAGCATATACACTTTGCAATTGTGGTAGATGAGTTTGGTGGCACAAGTGGCATTATAACTTTAGAAGACATTATGGAAGAAGTGATAGGCGAAATAAAAGATGAATTTGACGAAGAAGAAATAGGCAGCAAAAAACTGGATGACCTCAATTATATTTTTGAAGGTAAAACCATGCTGAACGATGTGTGCAAGCAAATGAACCTGCAAAGCGACATATTTGATGATGTAAAAGGCGAAAGCGATTCGCTAGCCGGGCTAATACTGGAAGTGGCCGGCGAAATACCGGTTGCCAATCAGGTAATAGCCTGCGGCGATTTTGATTTCACCGTTTTGGAAGTAGATAAAAACAGGATTAATAAGGTGAAGGTTACAATAAAACCAAATCCGGATGTGTGATTTTGGATGTATGATGTATGATTTTTTGTGATGGCAAGATGCATAAATATAAAAGTGAAAATGAATAACACCAATAGGGGTAGCTTCGGCTTTCTGTCTTCCATCTTTTGTCTATTATCTATCATCTTTCTTTCCTGCAACAGCACCTTTGTTCCAAAGCAGCGAGGCTATTTTAATATCCCTCTGCCACAACATCAGTATCAGGTTTTCGATCAGCCGGGCTTTCCTTACAGTTTCGAAATTCCGGTGTATGCCAAAGTGGTGCAGGATACCACTTTTTTCGACGCCAAACCCGAGAACCCATGGTGGATCAATATTGATTTTCCGCAGTTTAGCGGCCGCATTTATATTAGCTACAAAGACCTTGGCAGCAACGATTTTGGTAAAATGGTAAACGATGCTTTTAAGATGACTTACAAGCACACTACCAAAGCCACTTCCATAAACGATTCGCTGATGGAAACGCCCCACGGCCTGCATGGTGTTTATTTTACCGTAGGTGGAAATGCAGCCACGGGCCAACAATTTTTTTTGACAGATAGCACCAAACATTTTCTCCGAGGTGCATTATATTTCGATACCACGCCCAA
>JAYUTQ010000768.1:0-2186 GCA_043755055.1 Chitinophagaceae bacterium
AATCAAAGCAGCCTTGATAATATTCCGGCTTCGGCTATCGAACGAATTGAGATTATAAATAATCCATCGGCCAGATACGATGCCAATGGCAATGCAGGCATCATCAACATTATTTTTAAGAAAAACAAACAGGAAGGCTTTAACGGCAAAGCCGGATTATCTACCGGGCTTGGGGCGTTATGGGTAAAAAAAGAAAGCTTGCCCGGCGTAAGAAAGCAATTTCAGGCTACGCCAAAAATCAATCCATCGTTGTCGCTTAATTATCGAAAAAAAAAGGTTAATGTATTTTTTCAGGGTGATGTTTTTTACAACCCTACCCTTAATAAAAATGAATTTGTTACCCGTACTTATAATGATGGAACGGTAATTAATCAGCAAACCAACCGCAACCGCAGAACCAACATCAGCACGGGCCGGGCGGGTATCGACTGGAATATTAACAGCAACAATTTATTTACCATATCGGCTCTTTTTAGCAGCGAAAAAATACTGGACGATGGCGACCAGCCTTTTTTTAATAAAGACATTACCCAACGGAACCGCCTATGGCAGTTTCTGGAAGATGAGCTGAAAACAACTGTTACTGCAACGTCATCTTTTCAGCATAAATTTAAAGAGCCGGGCCATGTGCTGAATGCAGGGCTCAACTACACTTTTCACCGCGAAGATGAAAAGTATTTTTTTACTAATATACTACCTTCTTTTACGGGATACGATGCATTTAAATTGCTATCTGATGAACATGTAACCGACTTTACGCTAGACTATATCCGGCCGTTACAATATGGCCGCATTGAAGCCGGCATGAAATACCGATACCGCAGCATCCCTACCAATATGCAGTTTTTCCCCGGCCTTAATTCGCCGCTTGACAGCAATGCCGGTGGCAAAGCGGTGTACTCAGAAAATATACCTGCCCTGTACGCTAACTATGTTTTTGAGAATACCAAATTAGAAATAGAAGCCGGCCTGCGTGTAGAATACGTAAAGGTGGGTTATGATGTGGACCCCAATCACAACACTTACAAAAGTGATGGCTATAATTACACGCAGCCCTTCCCAAACCTAAGGCTGGCGTACAAAATAAACGACCGCAATAAAATTTCCTTCTTTTACAACCGCCGTGTGGATAGGCCAAACGAAGTGGACATCAGGGTGTTTCCCAAGTATGATGATGCCGAAATAATTAAGGTGGGCAACCCGGCTTTAAGCCCGCAGTTTACCAATAGTTTTGAACTAGGTTATAAAACCAATTTGTCAAACGGCTACCTGTACACAGCCGCTTACCACCGCATGGCAAGTGGCACTATAACCCGCATTGGCAGCACCGTGCCGGGCAGCACACTTATTTATAATATTTTTCAAAATGCTGGTATAAGTTTTAATACCGGTGCAGAAATAGTTTTGTCGAAAGATGTAAGTAAGCTTTTTTCTTTTACCCTAAATCTCAATGGTTACCGCAACCAAATCAATGCTTTTACGGTGCAAAATAAATACCCGGTGCCAAACACTTTTTCCGCACCTACCGAAAAGATATTTTCGGGTAATGTAAAATGGATCGGGCTTTTCCATTTGCCTAAGCAAGTGGATGTGCAGGTGGCTGCAATTTACCTTGCTAAAGACCTGATACCGCAAGGCACTATTGGTCAGCGGTTCACCCTGGATTTTGGTTTGAAAAAAATGATCCAAAAAGGCAGAGGCGAACTGTTTGCCAATGCCACCGACCTGCTGAATACGATGGTGATAAAAAAAGAAATCCGTGGTAGCGGCTTTAGTTATGTAAGCAGCGATTATTACGAAACACAGGTTGTAAGAATTGGCTACAGCTATAAGTTTTAACCGAAGTAACTGAAATTTTAGTTGCATAGAACTGAAGTGTAATTCTACCCCAACACCTGTTTTATAGCCTCTGCCTTTAACATACATTCTTCATATTCCTTTTCAGCTTCGCTGTAAAAAGTAATACCGCCGCCCACCTGATAGCTAATATTCTGAGCCGTTTCGTTATAAAGAATACTTCTGATCACCACATTAAAATCAAAGTCGCCATTGGGGGCTATATAGCCAACGGCACCACTGAAGAGACCACGTTTTGTTTGCTCATATTGTTCTATCAGTTCCATCACCCGGCGCTTTGGGGCACCCGTCATGCTGCCCATTGGGTAGGTGGCTTGTATAATGTCGGT
>JAYUTQ010000769.1:0-11384 GCA_043755055.1 Chitinophagaceae bacterium
ATCAGTTCAACCCCTTTGGGGTTGGTTTAGCGAACCCGTTTTAACCACGGGTTTTATGGAACATCCCGGTTATTCGGGACCCGTGGCTATTATTATTGAGCCACTTCGTGGTTTGGACTAAATTGTAAATACAATTGGTATAAGTTAAAAACAAAAGAGCCGTCGTAAAATAACGACGACTCTTTTGTGGTATTTAAATCAGTAAAATATTAGTAACCCTTATTCTGTTGTATAGTTGGGTTGGCAAGCATTTCCTGCTGTGGAATTGGCAAAATATATTTGTCGTTTGAAGGTTGCAGGGTTTGAATTGCTGCAATATTCGCCACATCGGATAAGTCACGTACAATTGGTAAGCCTTTGCGCTTCAGGTCAAAATACCTGTTACCCTCGTAGGCTAATTCTTTGTAACGCTCATTGATAATAGCTGCAACCAACGTTGCTTTGTCCATAATATTTACCGATACATAGCCTGTAATCCTTGCAGCTCTTAATGCATTAAGATCGGCATTGGCCATTGGTAAATTGTTCAATTCTGCATATGCTTCTGCACGGGCCAACAGCATATCTGAGCTGCGCAACATTTTAATATCGTACTGGAAATTCTCCGATGGGTTAGCAGCATTTACAAAACCATATTTAGCAATCAGGTTCCTGCCTGTTGTCTTAAAAAAGGTATTAAAACGAATATCATTAACCCTGTCGAAAGTGTTCATCAGCTTTTCAGCTGGCGAAGCCTGAACTGCACCTGTTGGTGGATTATCCTGCCATAAATTTCCGATGTTGGCACCAAGGTTAGACTGTTGGATATTTAATTTCCAAAGTACTTCGCTTAATTGGTTAGATGGCAATGTACGGGTTACCCAAATGTTAGTATAGGCAGCGCCTGTAGAAATAGGTTGCAGTGCCAAAACTTCAGTAGCCCTGTCAATTACATTTTGCCATTGGCCGCTAAATAATGCAGCTTTTACCTGCATACCTATTACAGCATTTCTAGTTACACGGCCTATGTCTGTAAAAGTGGTAGGTATCAATGTTCTTGCTTCAGCAAAGTCCGCGTTAACAGAAGCCATTACCTGTGCGTAGGTATTTCTGGTAGACTTGTATGTTCCAGGGGTTTTGATAAAACTTGTTAAAACGGTAACACCTAAAGCGGCAGGATCGTAAACACCCGCAGCGCCATACACTTTTAATAATTCTAAATGGGCAAAACCCCTAAGTGCCAATAACTCACCACGCAATTGTACTTTTAAAGCTACATCGGCAGGTGTTGGGGTTGCAATTGGAACCATCAATTCCAGAATCCTGTTAGCCCTGTCTATGAGAACGTACAGATTAGTCCATACACCTCCGGTTTCTCCATCTCTCCAGTCCTGAGAATCGGACACATGCTGCCAGTTAAACAGAATGTTACCTACGTTACGGTATTCTGTTCCTGTTCCCAAACGTACTTCGTCCGAAATAAGGGAAGAAATGTAAACACTTCTCCTTGCCGACCATGTACCATACACACCAAATACACCGTTTTGTACATCCGTCATATTTTGGATGGCTTTTTCTGCAGGAATAAGGTCGATAGGACTAATGTCAACAATCTTCTTTTCACAGGCACCAAGAGATGCTGCAAATAGCAATCCTAAGATTATTTTTTTCATGTTTTTTATTTTTATTGGTTCTGATTGGAATCGCCAATCAGGGCTTCATTTAAAATGCGATTTTAGAAATTTATATCCAAACCAAAAGTGTAGGTTCTTGGATTTGGAAACTCATAAGTGGCAATGTTATTGCTTTCTTCAGGATCAAAACCCTGCCATTTGGTCCATGTGTACAGGTTTTGTGCCTGACCCCAGAACCGGAATCCTCTGATGATTTTAGAATTCTTGGCAGTAAATGTGTAGCCAATCTGGAGATTTCTAAACCTTACAAAAGAAGCATCCTGAATGTCTTTGCTGCTAAACTGACGCTGTGTACCTACCCTTTGGAAGTTTGTAACGTCGTTAGCTTTAGTCCAGGATTGTGTTAGCATTTCCACCCTTTTGTTAAACTGAACATTTGAGTTAGTGGTTTCGTAGAAAAACTTCTCGTTGTTAAAACGATTCACTCCCTGTGCTGTACTAAACAAAACGCCTAAATCAAAACCTTTGTATTGTACATCTAAATTAGCACCACCGGTAAATTTTGGTAAAAATGAACCAAAAGTAGCTCGGTTGTTAGCTGCAGAATATACACTTGTAGGGTTACCATTTACATCCTGATATATAGGATTTCCTGTGGCAGGATCTACACCTACCCAACCTACAGTGTAGTGTGTACCAAGGGGCAATCCTACACGGATAATACCGGTACCCTGTGGAATTTCTGTTAATCCACCAAGGCTTGTTACCTTATTTTGGTTAAAGGCACCGTTTACACCCATAGTTACCAAAACATCTTTCTTGGCAAAAATGTCTCCTGCCAAAGAAAACTCTACACCTCTGTTATACATCTCACCTGCGTTAATGCTAAGAGCAGTAAAACCTGTTTGACGTGATAAATTTTGGTTTGCAAATAAATTTTGTGAAGTTTTCTTGTACACTTCTATTGTAGCACGTATTCTATTTCTCAACAACGCAAAATCTAAACCAATATTGCTAATGATCTGGCTTTCAAGTTTGTAATCCAAATTACCCGGAGATGTTGGTACAATACCAGGAGTACCTGCATAACTACCTGCTCCGTAAGTACTAATGTAACCAAAGTCTGAGTTAAAACCATTGATGTTACCAGCCTCACCATAACTACCTCTAAGTCTTAAGTCAGAAAAAACATTTTGTTTTTCCATAAACTTCTCGGCAATCACATTCCATGCTCCGCCAACGGTCCAGAAAATGTTATTCCTGTTTTTTGCCGGAACCTGTGATGGGGCATCTCTTCTAATGCTTGCAGTTAATGAATAACGTTTATCGTAAGTGTAATCAACTATCGCAAATGTTGAGAAAATACCATTCAGGGTCTTTCCTCCGGAAAAATTTCCGATAAAACCGTTGGTTGCAGTTCCCTGTGTAATAGCCGCAGGTGTATTTGGCAGCCTTAGGTTCAAGCCAAAACCAACACCGCTATTAGAACGGAAACGGTTTCTGATAACTTCCATCATAGCCTGCGCATTAACTGAGTGCTTGCCTCCAAAAGTTTGAGAATAAGTTAAACCAGAAGTAGAAATTAATTGAAGGTTCTCCAGGTTGTTTTCGCTGTAAGAACCCTGATTGGATGGTGCAGCACCACGGCCTACGAATGAGTTAGGATCAACAAAACGGCTACCGTTATTGGTTCTCCAGTCGATACCGTTGGTAGATCTGATACCCAAACCACCACCAATTTTGTAGTTAACAGTTATACCTAAATTACCTTTAAACTGATTTTGAACAGCAGTAGTTGTAAACAAACGGTCGTAAGCATTAGGACCGGTTTTACCGGTTCCTACATCATTTAACGTAGTGCCTGGTGTTGTTAGCCTTCTGTAAGGTAATTCAAGATAAGCCACAGCGATTGGGTTAGCCAAGGCTACGCCTGCCTCCGACTCAATATTCGCTTGTGAGCTCCAACCAGCAGATGAACGAACAGCTACAGTTAATTTTTCTGTTCTAAAATCGATGTTAGCCCTAAAAGTGTACCTGTCGAGGTTAGAACGGATAACAGTACCCTCTTGCTGATAAGCAGAAAGTGAAGTATAAAAACTAAGGTTTTGCGTTCCGCCACTTGCATTGATCTCATGTTGCTTAAAAGTACCTCTTCTAAAGAAAATATCAGGCCAGTACGTATTAATAGCCTTAACTGAATCTAAAAGTATTGCTTCTGTGGCCCTTTGGGCAGCAGATAATGTTTGATACCTTGGATTGTTTACGCTGTAATCCCAACCCGGATAACCACTAAGAGCGGTAGGACTTAATAATGCCGGACCAATAATTTTTTCTTCATACTCCAAACGCTGCGCAGTGTTCATCATTTCCAGATTGCGTTGGTTAGGCGCATCAGAAATACCACCCTGGCCTCTGTATTGAAATACGGTTTTACCGTTTGTTTTTCCTTTTTTAGATGTAATTACAATTACACCATTAGCACCCCTTGAACCATACAAACCAGCACCTGCCGCATCTTTCAATACATCTACAGATTCGAAATCGTTCGGGTTTAAACTTCTAAAAACGCCACCCTCAATAGGAATACCATCTAATACATACAACGGATCGCTACCACCTGAAATAGAACTTACGCCGCGGATGTTAACCCTTGCAGCAGTTCCCGGCTGTCCGGAACCTGAAGCTATATACAAGCCCGGAGCACGGCCTTGTAAAATTTGCTCGAAAGACGCTATAGGAACCTGCTCAATTTGTTTGGAGGCTACTTTGGAAACCGCTCCGGCAAATTCGCTTTTTTTACGATTACCATAACCAGTTACAACTACTTCACTAAGATCGTTCGTAGTATTTCTTAACGCTACATCTAAAGTGAGCAATTTGCCAATGGCACGTTCTTCTGTTTGATAACCCACATAGGAAAAAACCAGTACGGTTCTGCCTGATGGTACTGTGATGTTGTAAGCACCTGATAAATCTGTTTTAACACCCACCTTGCCACCTTTAGTGGTTACAGATACGCCAGCTATTCCGGAACCGTCTTTCTCGTCGGTAACTTTTCCGGAAAGTGTAACACTGGGCTGCGCCCAGGAAGTAACTGCCAGACCAATAATGGCCGTAAGCAAGCATACAATTTTCCTCATGTTTATTTTATTTATGGTTTAGAAAAAAAGAATTGCGAATATAAGGCGTTAACAAAAAGTTTACACATTGCATGACCATTCAAATTTAAAAAAGGCTGCATTTCTGCAGCCTTTTTGTATAAGCGGTAATTAAAATTACTGATATCGTAAAACTTAATTATCCCAAAAAACTCTGGCATCCATATTTGCTTTTTGTTTGGCATTAGGATTTAAATCTATTTCGCTTTGTGGGTAAAACAAAGAACGTGGTACAGCAGCACCAGGTACTGCAGCATTAGACGGAGGTGTTAATGCAGGGTATCCGGTTCTTCTGTAATCTGTCCATGGCTCCATATTTACACCAAAAGATGCTACATATTTTTCTTCTATCACCTTTTGCAGTTGTTGCGCCGGGGTACCATCTAAAGTACCTCTTGCTGCTATATAAGTAGCAATGTCTGCAGCAGCAACACCGGCATCCGTCATAGAAGCAGTAATACCAGCCTGATACCAGGTTTGAGCTACACCCGGAGCACCACGAAGGGCAGCTTCGGCACGGATAAAGCAATACTCTGCATAGGTAAGCATACGTATAGGCGCAGCACCTGTGTAAGTAAATTGTGTAGTAAGCCCACCTTGTGCATTGGCTACCGGTGTGCCGGAAGCGGCACCACGCAGGTAAGTATGCATACGGCTAAAGTTTACAGTTGGCGCATCGCCGGGTACTACACCTTTATAGGTAGCAGGAGATGTACCGAAAGGGAAAGCAGTAAAAAAGAACGGACGACGTGGGTCTGATTTACCATTCATTAGATTAACAAGGTTAGCATCTGCAAAAAGGTAGTTACTACGGCTCAGTTCAAACTGATGAATAGAATTGGTATTGTTTGGTGCTGCAATAAATGCCATTTGAAAATTATCGGCATTTGATGCAAATACCGGTGCGCCGGAGTTAATTAAGGTTGTCATTTGAGCCAACATGTAGGTTGGGTCTTTTTTGCTGTAATGCAAAAACAAACGCAACTTTAAAGTATTGGCCATCTTAATCCAGTTGTTTTTTGTAGTAGCAAAAGCACCCGGATATATAAGTGAATTGGTACCTGGAGTGAGTACGCTAGATGCCGCACCCAACTCAGTTATAGCCTTGTCTAATGAGGCGATGAGTGCTTTGTAGATAGCATCTCCGGCATCGTATTTAGGTTGTGTATTAGCATCCAGCCTAAATGCTTCGGTATAAGGCACATCGCCAAATGCATCTACAATCAGTGAATACTGATAGGCTTTCATAATACGTGCTACACCGGAATAATAGGGGCTTGCGGCCTCAGAATTCTTTATAATCAGTTCTAAATCGATTAAAGTATTTGAAAACATGCTGCCCCAAACGTTGTTGGCATCACTACCGGTAATATTATATCGGCCGTACTCATAGGTTTGGTTGGGCTGCGATGCCTGACCGCTCAAATGCTGCGCAATTAATGTGCTGTACCTGAATAAATCGCTACCACCACCAAATGCCATATTAATTTGGGCCGATGTAAGCAACTGTGCAAGGGGCGGATTGCTTGCCGGGATGTTGTCGGGATCTTTATTTATATCCAGAAACTTTTTGCAGGATGTAAAGCTCAGCGTAGCCAAAGCTATTACAGAAAGCATTTTAAAAGATATTCTTTTCATATTTCTAATTTGAAAGTGAATAGTAGATTACAGAGAAAATTTTAATGATACACCCATAGAACGTGTTTGTGGCAAGGCATTAAACTCAAGACCTTGTGCATTGCTTACACCCAGAGCATTTTGCTCCGGATCCAAATGCGGATAGTTAGGAGCATGCAGGAACAGGTTGCGGCCAAAAACGCTCAGGGCAGCATTACCAAAAGGGGTATTCTTTAACATTCTTGAAGGTACGTTGTAACTCAGCGATGCTTCTCTGATACGGAACCAGGAAGTTTCTAAAATAAACCCTTCGGCGGCAGCATACTTGCCACTGTTACCCCAATACTGCTGTGCAGTTACAGGGATGGTGTTAGGCTGTCCGTTGGCCAATACACCAGCAAAAATATAAGGGGTTGCAGGCGTACCATCAGCTTTCAAACGGGCAAATTCTGCAGTTTCTGCCGCAACACCGTTACGACGGATATCAGCAATGTTTCGGCTGTATTGGTCGCCACCTTTTTTAATATCCAGCAGGAAAGAAAGGGTGAAGCCTTTCATTTCGATAGTATTAGTAATACCTAACAAATACTTAGGGTTAGGATTACCAATTTTTTGAACACCGGTAGTAATAATTGGCAAGCCATTAGCACCAATCAACATTTGGCCGGTTTTGGCATCTCTTTGGTAAGCATTACCATAAATCTGTCCATACTCATCACCCACTACCAGGCGAATATTTGGTGTAGTAAATCCACCCAGGAAAATGTTTGAAACACCTGCATCCAAAGCATCTACTCTAGATTTGAATTGTGTATAGTTCATATTAATTGTCCATGAACCCAATTTGGTTTTCAATGGTACAGCAGTAATAGAAAGTTCAACACCTTTATTGCTTAGTTTACCTGCATTTTTAACCACACTACTTATACCAGATGTGTTAGAAACAGGTACTCCAAAAATCAAATCTTTAGAATCTTGTCTGTAAACTGTTCCTTCGATACCCAAACGGCCATTAAAGAAAGACAATTCAGCTGCAATTTCTTTATTGGTTGTAAACTCCGGGCCAAGCAATGCATTTCCTGCAGCATCACCCAATGTAAAGCCTTGTAAACCACCGAAAGGGAAAGAAATAGTTGGACCAAAACCGTCCGCAATGGCAGCTCCAAATATGTAAGAATCTGTTGCATAAACAAAATCCAAACCAGCCTTACCCACTTTTGCTACGTTACCCCGAATCTTAATGTTGTCGATGATATTGCTTTTAAGAGATGGGAACAGCTCAGTAATATTGATACTACCTGCAACTGCATTGTATAGGTAAGAGTTGTTTGGTTTTAAGAACGTAGAAGACCAGTCGTTTCTTAAAGTAAGGTTTAAACTTGCTATGCTTTTATAGCCAACTGTAAAATCGCCATACAAGCCAATTAACCGTACGTTAGATGAACTGTTGCTTGGTGTAAGCGCTGTTGTATTTTTAAGTTGTTCAAAATCACGTACAATAATGCCCCTGCCAATGATGGTAGCAGCATTGCTGTAAATCTGAGAAATTTCATTTCCAACTACTGCAGTGGTATTGAAGTCCCCAAATTTCTTATTAAAAGTCAGGAAGCCATTTGAGTTTATCTGTCTGAAATTATTTCTGCGTTCTACTACACCACCGGCACCGTTAGCTGAGGTGTTGGCACCACCACGGGCACCTACCTGATCGTAACCGTGGTTAAAAGTTGAGAACAAATCCGCTCCCATTTTATAATCGAACTGTAAAGAAGGATTGAATTTATAGTTAATAGCGGCGTAACCATAAAAACGGTTTATTTCATCGTTAAACCGGTTGTTTTTAATAGTCCAGTAAGGATTATCTTCAATAGAATTATTATAAAAATTCTGGCTACCATCTGCATTTTCAAAAGGCGTTCCCGTTAAATCGTAGCTACGTGGCATAAAATAAGCACGGAACAATGGATTGCTCAACTGATTACCTTGTTGACTTCTTCTTGAAACGTTGTTTACATAATTGGCTGATACACTAAGGCTTAACTTTTCGGTTATTTTAGATCCTGCATTAACGGATAGGTTATTTCTAACCAAACGATTATTATCCAAAATACCGGTATTTACCAAGTTACCATAAGAAAAACGGAACGTGTTTTTATCGGTACCGCCAGAAAAACTTACGTTGTTCTGCAGGTTTTCACCTGTACGAAATATGTCTTTTACATTATCAGGATAAGCCATCAAAACCTCCGGACGACCAAACGCATTGGTTACCGTTTGGCCCGTAATAAGTGGGCCCCATGACTGCGAAACACCAGTTGGGTTGTAAACACCAAGGCTACCCTGAGCATAGGAATTTTGATAATCAGGCAAACGGTTTACTTTTTCCTGACCGTAAGTAGAAGTTACATTGATACTGTTTTTAGCTTTTGCTCTTCCTTTTTTAGTGGTAATTAATATAACACCATTTGAAGCTCTAGAACCATACAAAGCAGCAGCAGAAGGACCTTTCAGCACACTCATACTTTCTATTTCATCCTGGTTAATATCGATTGCACGGTTAGAGTTGGGAGCACCGTTTTGTAATGGCTGTGCGCCGCCACCATTATCAAAAGGCACACCATCTATTACAAACAGTGGCTGATTGCTACCGGTAAAAGTGGTGTTACCACGAATGATAATACTGGAACCTGTAAAAGAACCACCCGCACCGCTTACCCTTACACCAGCTACTTTACCAGCCAATGCGTTGGTTACGTTGGTAGTGTGTGCCTGAGTTAGTTCTTCGGCATTAATTTGGCTTACCCCATAGCCCAACGTTTTTTTATCCTTTTTAATACCAAAAGCGGTTACTACCACTTCTTTAAGGTTCACCTCATCGCTTTTAAGTTGAATGTCAAGGGTTAGTAATTTGCCAATATTTCTTAATTCAGGTGTGTAACCAGCGTAAGAAAAATTCAACACCTTGTTGGCTGCCGGAAAAGAAATGGAATACATTCCGTCGGTTGTGGTTTTAACCCCAACCTTTCCATCGAAGGTGGTTACAGATACACCTTCTAATGGTGCTCCGCTTTTAGAATCAGTAACCTTACCCTTTAAGGTAATGTTCTGAGCAAAGGATGTTGCTGACAGGCATACAATGCCCACCAGTAAGCATACAAGTTTCCTCATGATTGTTAAAGTTTAAGTTTAAAAAAAATATTTGCAAGTATAGGCAAGTATTTGTACCATATCGCTGCAAATGTTACTTTTCGATTAAAAATTAATTACGGTAGCAATTAATTCTTTCTTTTACCCATAAGGCCAATTAGCATGACTGGTAAAAAAACAAGATTTGTAAAAGTGGCGATTAATAAAGTAAACGAAGTGAGCCAACCCAAAGCCATAGTGCCGCCAAAGCTGCTGAACACAAAAATTACAAAACCCGCCACCAGTACCAATGAGGTATAAATAATGCTGATGCCGGTATGGCGAATGGTGGATACCGTAGTGGCTGTAACATTTCCGTTGTGCGCCGGCAGTTCCTGTTTATAATTTACCAAAAACCGGATGGTAATATCTATGGCTATGCCTAATGCAATGCTGAATACAATTACGGTAGATGGTTTTAAGGGCACACCCATCCAGCCCATAAGGCCGGCCGTAACCACCAATGGTATAAGGTTGGGAATTAAGGAGCAAATAAGGATGCGGGCCGACCTAAACAGCACCAGCATACAAAGGGCTATAAGCAAAAATGCCCAAAGAATACTTTCTTTTAAACCCTGGATAATAAAGCGGCTGCCCTCCAGATAGGTAATGGAACTGCCCGTAAACTGTACTTTATATTTACTGGTATCACCAAATATTTCGTCGGACTTTTTCTTTAATGAATCCAGCATTTTAGGTAGTGCTACTGTACCAATATCGGCCATACTTAAACTGATACGGGCTTTTTGGCGGGTGCTATCCATAAATGTTTTGATCATTTTTGAAAAGCTATTTTCACTTCCGCCGCCTTTTATTTTAAGGTAAGGCGAAATAAATGCCATATCAAACTCATTGGGCACCACGTATTGAGTGCTGTCGCCATCGTAATAGGCCTGCTTAGCAAATTTGAGGCCTTCTACCAAACTTATGGGTCGGGCAAAAGAGCTGTCGCTGGCTATAAATGCACTAAACTCATCTATTTTTTCAATGGCATTTAAATTGCTGGTTAAGCCATTTTTCTTTTTGGTGTCAATTACGATTTCCAATGGCATTACACCACCAAAATTTTTCTCAAACCATTTAAGGTCTGTATATATTTTATCATTTTTAGGCAGGTCGTCTACAATAAAGCCAACTGATTTTATTTTTAAAATACCAACGATGGCCACCACTACCAGCAGACCCGTAAAACCCAGCACTTTGCCTTTGTTAAGCAAAACCCAGTTTTCAATTTTTACCAATACACTTTCTAAAAAACGGTTGCGTAAATACTTGGTATGTCGCTCTTTAGGTGGAGGCAAAAAACTAAGTACTGCCGGTATAAATATGAATGAAATAACAAAAAGGACCATGATGTTGATACCGGCTACGGCTCCGAATTCTCTTAACAAATCGCTTTTAGTAAGGGCAAATACGGCAAAGCCAATGGCTGCTGCAATATTGCAGAAAAGCGTCACAATACCCATTTTACTTACCATTTCCAGCAGGGCACTCTTCTTTACTTCTTCCCTTGGCTGTGTGGCATTTTCAGCCAATTGCTTTTGCCACGACATGTGGTATTTATTAAGAAAATAAATACAGTTGGGTATGCCAATAACGATAATCAATGGCGGTATCAGCGCCGTAAGCAATGAAATTTTGTAACCTAATAATTGTAGTGTACCCATGCTCCATACCACACCCATAATTACCACTACAAGGCTTATAGCTGTACTGCTAAACGACCGGAAAAATAAGAGTAAAGTAATAATGGCAAGACCAAGGGAACCTAACAGAAAGTACCGCATTTCATGCTCAATTCTATCGGCCACCT
>JAYUTQ010000770.1:0-4794 GCA_043755055.1 Chitinophagaceae bacterium
GCGGGTTTGGTATAGTTTTTAAATACTTTTTCGCCACCCCATCTCTCGTTTTTACTAAAGCCCAGGTAAGGAAAATAGATAAAAGGCACAAAAGTAGTAGCAGCATGATGCAGTGTATTAAAACGCCCAAAATGCATAACGAATATGATGGTGATCCAGATAGTGATAAACTGCCCGGCAATAGGAATGAACTGTAGAAAAAACCAGTATTTTTTGATATTGCATTTCTGTACAATGCACCAGGTATTGTAAAAAGGAACCAATGCTTTCCAGGGTTCGATACCGGCTTTTTTAAACATGCCATACATACCCACATGCCAGCCAATGGTAGCGATAATAAAAATAATCCAGCCCATAGTTGTGTTTTAAGATGTGGACAAAAATAGGGTTTAGCATTGGGCAATACATTGCCGCAGGTAATTTATGTGCTAAGAAAAGATTAAAAGGTAGCCGGCAATGCAAACGCTCCTTATTTGGTATTGGCGTTTACTACATTGAAAATAATGAGTGCTGTAGCCAGAAGCAGAATGAGGCTAAAGAAAAAAAGTTCAATTTTTATCTGTTCGCTTTTACCTTTTTTAATGGCTAAGACTAAATCGTAACCCTTTTTGGACAACGAAAAAATAGCAATAATAATTACAGGCAACTGAGCGGTAAACATATAATTTAAAGGGGATTCCTATTTTTTATAAAGGTATGAATCGTATTTCAGACATCAGACATTAAAAAATCATCTTTATGCTTTATAAGCGTTCGGCACATTGTCTTTTACATCCGTTTCAGAAATCGTATTGCCACTCAAAATAATGAGCCGCTCTACCACATTGTGGAGTTCACGAATGTTGCCCGTCCAGTTGTATTGCTGTAAAAGGGCAATTGCTTTTTTTTCTATTTGCTTTCTGGCTATGCCGTAGTCGGTGCAGATATCGGTAAGAAATTTTTCTATCAGCAGCGGAATATCATCACGGCGTTCGTTTAGCGACGGTACCTGTATCATAATAACGCTGAGGCGGTGGTACAAATCGAGCCGGAATTTTTTTTGCTCTATTTCTTGCAGCAGGTTTTTATTGGTAGCAGCTATTACCCGCACATCCACATGTATTTCTTTATCGCCGCCCACACGGGTAATAATGCCTTCCTGCAAAGCCCTCAGCACTTTGGCCTGAGCTTCTACGCTCATGTCGCCTATTTCATCCAAAAATAAAGTGCCGCCATTGGCTTGCTCAAACTTGCCAATGCGTTGTTTAAAGGCTGAGGTAAAAGAGCCTTTTTCGTGGCCGAATAATTCACTTTCAATCAGTTCGCCGGGTATGGCTGCACAGTTTACTTCCACAATTGGTTTGGTATTTCTGTTGCTCAATTCATGCATCCAACGGGCCACTAATTCTTTGCCTACGCCGTTTTCGCCGGTTACCAGTACCCTTGCATCTGTAGGTGCTACTTTGGCGATGGTTTCTTTTATTTTTTTAATGCCGGCACTTTCGCCAATCATATCCTGCACCTTGCTGAATTTGCGTTTCAGCGTTTTGGTTTCGGTAACCAATTGTGTTTTATCGGTAGCGTTGCGGATGGTAATCAACATCCGGTTAAGGTCCGGCGGCTTGCTGATGAAATCGTAGGCACCTTTCTTTACAGCTTCCACGGCAGTTTCAATATTGCCATGGCCGCTAATCATTATAATGGGCACATCCGGATTAATGGCTTTGGCTTTTTCCAGAAATTCTATGCCATCCATTTTGGGCATTTTAATGTCGCACAGTACCACATCAAAATTTTCGGAACTGAATTTCTTAAGGCCATCCTCGCCATTTTCGGCTACGTCTGCTTTATATCCTTCGTGCTGTAATATTTCGCTCAAGGTGCTTCGGATGGCACGTTCGTCGTCGATGATTAGGATTTTTGGCATTGGCTTGTTTAGTTGCTGCTGTTTTGAAAAAATTGTGCCAAAAGAAAAATTCCAAATGGATTTATGGTCTGTCAAAAGTTGAAAGCTTCATTTTTTATAATGGCTTCTTGCAGAAATAATTATTATAACATCCTTTTTTACCCCGTAAATTAATCTGTGTTCATCATTTATTCTCCTGCTCCAATAACCGGCCAAATCGCCTTTTAATCCTTCCGGTTTGCCAATGCCTTGAAAGGGAGTGGTTCGGATAGATTCCAGCAATTCAATAATTTTCTTAAGAAGTTTATGATCATGCTGAGACCAATAATAGAAATCATCCATTGCCTGATCTTTTACGACAAAGTCCGCTTTCATAAGCCCTCTTCGTTTACCAGATTTTTTATGTGTTCCATAGAATAGGTTTTCAAATTTGTTCCGTCTTCTACTTCTTTTATGGTGCGTAATATTTTTTCACGGTGAACCGGGTCGCTAAGCAGGTATTCGGTTTCATCCATTGGTTCTTCATACACATGCACAGCAATCCGTTTTCCCCTGAATGATTTTTTAAGAAAATCAATCAGCGTAATATCAAGTTCGTCTGCCTGTAGCCTTACAAGTGTGTCCATTTTTTTTATTTAAAGGTAGCAGAAATAATGACCTAATTACCACTAACCTAATGACGATCTTATAAAGATGCCGCCACCAACTCCGCTACATCCATCACCACAACTTCGCCTTCTTTATCGTTCATTTTTACGCCATCGCTCATCATGGTATTGCAAAAAGGGCAGGCGGCAGCTATAATTGTGGCATTGGTTTCAATGGCTTCCCTGGTTCGTTCTTTATTAATTCTGGTGTCGCCTTTTTCTTCTTCTTTAAACATTTGGGCACCACCGGCACCACAGCAGAGTCCGTTGCTGCGGCAGCGTTTCATTTCTATCAATTCTGCATCCAAAGCTTCCAAAACTTGTCGTGGCGCTTCATAGATGCCGTTGCTGCGGCCAAGGTAGCAGCTATCGTGGTAGGTAATGCGTTTGCCTTTAAAGCTGCCCCCTTCTTTTAATTTAATGCGGCCTTCGTTAATCAGTTGCTGCAGTAATGTAGTGTGGTGCATCACTTCGTAGGTTCCGCCAAGTTCAGGGTATTCGTTTTTTAGCGTATTAAAGCAATGCGGACAGGTAGTTACTATTTTTTTGATGCCATAATTATTGAGTACCTGTATGTTATTATAAGCCATCATCTGAAACAAAAACTCATTACCGGCTCTACGTGCAGGGTCGCCGGTACAGGCTTCCTCGCTGCCTAAAACGGCAAATTTTATTCCTACTGTTTCCAGTATTAGTGCAAAAGCTTTGGTTATTTTTTGAGCCCTTTGATCAAAGCTGCCGGCACAGCCAACCCAAAATAATATTTCGGGTTGTTCGCCTTCGGCCACCATTTGGGCCATGGTTCTTACTGCCATAGGTTGTTGTTTTATAACCTCAGAAAAAAAATCGGAGTATACGAAAATAAGAAGAATAGGGGAGGAAGAAATGATAGATTTTGTGGTAGGGTTCTATCAGTATTCCAAAACTTTTCATTTTTCCCCAAATAAAATACAGCCTGCGGCGGATTGCATTTTTCCCCTTGGTAAATGAACCTTATTTTTGCATGACCTCTAAGAAATTTCCAGTTCACATTGTTGGTCACAAACTATTAAATCCTGTCAGGGTTGGCGTTCGGCTTTGGCAGGGTTATGCTATTGTGGGGTAACGGGTTTGAAAATAATCAAAGTTCAATCTGCTGTTGACGGTACAAGTTGCTAAAAGAACAATGTATAATTGGAAATGATAAATATTAAGGGGAACCTAAATAGTAGCACAAAGATGAACGGAGCCTAGCCAATGTCGCTAAATCAGGGATCGGTTTTCGTCGGGCTCCACCGCAAAAAAGCGAAGTAAAAACGAATAAAAACACGTTGGCTCAACAGCCAGAAAATAAAATAGTATGTCAAAATTCATCTTCGTTACCGGTGGCGTTACATCGAGTTTAGGAAAAGGTATTATTGCAGCAAGCCTCGCAAAGCTGCTACAGGCAAGGGGTTTAAAGGTTACCATCCAAAAATTTGATCCGTACATTAACGTGGATCCCGGTACGCTAAACCCATACGAGCATGGCGAATGTTATGTAACCGAAGATGGTGCCGAAACCGATTTGGATCTTGGCCACTACGAACGTTTTCTAAATATCCATACCAGCCAGGCCAATAACGTAACTACAGGCCGCATTTACCAAACCGTAATTAACCAGGAACGTGAAGGAAAATACCATGGCAAAACGGTGCAGGTAGTGCCACACATAACCGATGAAATTAAACGCCGCATGATGCTGCTTGGTAAAGACAGTAAATGGGACATTGTAATTACCGAATTGGGTGGCACCGTGGGTGATATAGAAAGCCTTCCGTTTATAGAAGCCGTACGCCAAATACAGTGGGAACTGCCTGAGGAAGATTGTGTAGTGATACACCTTACGCTGATTCCTTACCTAAAAGCTGCCAAAGAATTAAAAACAAAACCTACTCAACATAGTGTGCGGATGCTAAGCCAGGAAGGGGTGCATCCGGATATTATTGTATGCCGTACAGAGGAGCAACTTGGGCCGGAAATTCGCCGCAAAGTGGCACTATTTTGTAATGTAAAGCTAGAAGCCGTAATAGAAGCTATGGATGCAAGCACCATATACGAAGTTCCGCTGCTGATGATGAGGGAAAAGCTGGATAAAATTTGCCTTAAAAAATTACATATTCTGGATTACGGCGAACCGCAAATGGACAAATGGAAGCATGTATTGGATAAACTAAAATACCCTAAAAGCAGCGTTACCATTGGCCTGATTGGTAAATATGTGGAACTTCAGGATGCCTATAA
>JAYUTQ010000771.1:0-4786 GCA_043755055.1 Chitinophagaceae bacterium
TTCATTAAAGTAAGGTTTAACATCACCCAAACAATCAACTTTTCGTAAAATTTGAAACCCATTTATTTTTTCTATCATTATTAATAGTTTATGGTATAATTACAGCGATATGACCTCCACCTTTTTGCATGCCAGGAAAATGAAAATGGGCTCCACCAACCCAATGGTTATTAAATGGATTTAAATCTGCAGTACTTACTCTAAAACCGGGATACCTAATATCATTCGCCATTTGCATAGCAGCTTGCGCATCTAATTGAGAAAGGGCTTTCCTACCTCCAAGAGTTCCCTCATTAACTAAAGATTTTAATGCAATTTGATCGGCAGACATTACACCTCTTGCTACCATACCACTTCCTGCACCCGCAATTCTACCCACTGGAAAAGCATATAATGCGGCTTGAGCTGCTGATTCCAGTCTTGGTTTTGATGCTACAAATCCCTGTTGGCTATACGCTCTCCCCATTAGCAATTCTGCAAAAGGAGTAACCGGGTTCACATTTTGGTTTATCCAAACCATAGCAGGATCTAAATAACCAAAATATGCGTTTGATAAAAAATTAGTAAAGGCCGTAAAAGTTGTTGTTCCTTTAACTTCAATATTGGTACTACCTTTTTCAGGGGCACCATCTTGCCATCTACTTGACCAAAAGCCATATTCCCCTTTTTTATTTGTACTTATCTTTTCTCCAAATCTTAGTTGGCTTAAAACACTAGCAGAAGATAAACCTCTTACATTAGAATAATTTCCACTTGCACCTCCCTCATTGCCCCAATCAAAAAAACCATAATCACCCCATAATTGCTCTGTCCTCCAGCCTACATGATAATTTCCATCTGGCCCTTTTTCCATTAAACCTTTTAATCTATCCCCCATGGGGTCATTAAACATCACAGGATTGTTAGCTCCAAACTGGTAAGGGTTTATGCCTGCAAACTTTTCTGCCAACATATCTACTCCTGTAAATCTTCCTATCTGTGCATCGTATTTTCTATAAAAAGTATTGCTGTAGTTTAGCTCTCCTTCGTCTTCGTATTCGTTGCCGCCGTTCCATCCGTATCTATTGGTTAATGTGCTTGCGGCTTTGTAACTAATGCTGGCCATTTTTAAACCATAAGGGTAATATTCGTTGGTTTCTAAAAGCGGGCTTCTTATATGGCTCACCTGCAAGTTATCAAAATACACCGGTATATCTGGCGTTTCGTTACTTACATACACATATAAAAATCCGCACTTGCTGGCTACGGTTTGTTGCACATGTGGTTTTAATTCCTGGTCGGCACCTACTTGCTCTGCAGAACTGCTGCTGCTTACTATATTAAATTGTTCATCAAAATATATCCAGTTTAAATAAGCTTTGGGCCTGGTAGTATTGTAGTTATTGGTTGTTTGGTTATTTAAAAAAGCTGTTACATCTGGCGTAAAACTATTGGCTGTAGTAAAGGCTGTACCCGTTACCCCATGCGTATTTACAATGGCACTTCCGCTTATACCACTTATGAGCGATGATACAATATTGGCAAGTGATGTATTGGGTGCTGGTACGGTAGGTGTTACATTATTTAGTTTGTACCAACTACTCACCCGTATGTTTATGCTATCGCCCTTCATTACTTTTAGCGTAAGGCTCGGGCCAATTTTTTGGCTGCCTGCCACTGCCTGCACTTTGGCTACATAATCATTTGTATTGGGAACTGTAAAAATATCTGCTGCCGGGTAGCCTGCGGGTTTTAATACTCTCGTTAAATCTAAGCCCGCATAAAATTTATTTTCATCCATCTTTATTGAAGTGATAGTATCCATGGTTGCAAAAGGATAAATATCCATTTTCCTTTCATCTGTTATCACAGTGCGTATATTACCTGCGTGGTCTTTTATAAAATAGTCAAAGGCCCACCCTAACCCTCCCGAAGGGAGGGAACAACGCCGCATTCTTCCTTCTTCCATCCCCGCATATTGCAGCGTATCGTTCAGGTAAACAAAGCCACTTACATAGCTGTAGTTTTTTATGGTATTATTTTTATAGTCTTTTACGGTTTTGGTAAGCAGTATGCCTGCTGCATCATATTTATAATAAGTGCAACTCCGGCCTGCTATGGCCATAGAGTCGGGTTTATCCAGCAGGTTAAACAGGGTACCAATGCTGCCATTGGCATTGTGCAGGTGGCGGTTGTTGTCTTTTACTATATTGCCATTGGCATCGTAGGCGTAATCATCGCCGGTATTGGTACTGTCTTTAAAATCAAGCCCCCCCGGCCCCCCGGCGGGGGGAGAAAAGTCTGCAACTTTTTGCAGGCGATTGCTGTTTGTAAAGTATTGGTATGATAAGCTATCAATAGTTGCATTGCCACAAACGCCCATCAGGCCCCGCTGGGTCATGCTTAGTATATTGCCACCTGCATCGTAGCTAAGATTGCTTACCGTATAGTCTATCTTATCATTCGTCCATGCAGTGCTGCCACTGTTTTGCTGGCTAAAGTCTGCCTTGGTTAACCTGCCTGCATTATCATACTGGTAACCATAAGCCCGGGCTGTGCTATCGCCGGCATTTTTCCACTGCACACCTGCTATGCCTCCATTGGTTTGGTTGGTTGTAAACCCATGGGAGTAGGAAAGTATTTCTCCAAAATATTGGTTGCCCATGTTGGCCGCTTCTGTTACATAAGGGGCGTTTATGGCGGTAAGCATACCCTGTATATTGTAACTGTAGGTTTGGGTTTGCAAGGCAGCCCCCAGCGTTTTGGTTTTTAATTGCCCGGTTTCTTCAAAGCCATGCTGTGCTATGGTTTTATCACCAAGGTCATCTATATTTTTTACAAGAGTTAGCAACCGGCCCGCATGGTCGTAAGAATATTTGGTAAGCATCGTGTGTGTTTGTGCATTGGCACCTGCCTTGTTATGCACTAAATGGCTGCGTAGCAGGGTGCCTTTATAGCTGTATTGTATAGTGGCTATATCCATACCACCGGTATGGTTTTTTTGCTGGGTTTGTATGGCACGGCCACTGTTATCGTAATAAGTAGCGGCATAGCTGTAGCTATTGGTGCCCAGCAAATTTATTTTAGCACCTGTAACTGCACCCCGTATGCGTTTGCTGCTTACAAGGGGTTGTGCATAATCGGGGGCAGTATTATAAGCCATTATAAAATTGCTGCTGTTAATGTTATTTGCATCCAGGGCATTGTTTATAGGTGCGCCTGTAGTAGCTATCCAATCGTAATCATCGTAATAGGTTTCGGTCATAACAGTATAAGTGCCGCTTAGGGCAGGGTAGCTGTTACTTGCTGCTGCCTGTGCCAGTATAATATCTTTGGTAAGGGCACTGGTAATGGTGCCGCTTTTTATGGGGCGGCTTTGGCCATCGTATAATACAAATGCCCATTGGTTGGTAAGGCGCAGGTTGGGGTCTTGTGTCATTACCGGGCGGTCTAAAAGATCATAGGCAATATAACTTTTGCCCTTGCCGGGAATAGATTTCATAATCTGCCTGCCACGGCTATCGTACCAGTAGGAATAGCACAGTCCCTGGTTAAGTGCTGCTGTTATCTGCCAACTGCCAACTGCCAACTGCTCTACCGCTTTTGGGGGAATAATGCTGCGCAGACTGCCCATTTCATCATACACATAATAAGTACACAACCATCCATAGTGCCCCGATGCGGGAGTATTGGCTAATTGTGTTTTGGTAAGAATGGTTCTGCCGGCAATATCGGTATAGGTTATGCTTTTAATGCTATGCTCATCTGTACCTTCCCGCACACTGAGGCTACCAGGCAGGTAGTAAGCGGTGGTTTGTGGTATATCATCTTCGGTAATAATAGCTACAGCCCAGTACCTTACACTATCTGCCGCCGTACTGCTACGCTGTACCAGGCTATTTCCCCTGCCTGCGCCACCCCACTCATTGCCGGGTGCCATTGCTTTTACCGGCAGGTTAAAGGGTGACCCATCGTACTGCACCTGGCTGTAAATAATCTGCTCCTGCGGAAAAAGATTTTTGTAAAAAATAGAATCCTGCTCTAAGGGATTTAGTTTAAATTTTCCATCGCCCGTGTTGCCGTTTACGGCCACAAATGGCAGGTAAGCCACCGTGGCTGCTCTGCCATAGGCATCGTAGTTGGGTGCATATACATTGTCTTTTTTGGCCGGGCTCAGTTGTTTTGCCACGGTTTGTATGGTTCTGCCATACCCATCGGAATACACTATGGCGGTTTGCACATTTTCTACCAGTGCAGCCATATTTACCAGGTTTGTATCCTGCAGGGGTATTTGCGGGGCAAACGTGCGCAGGTAATTAGTGGGTGTGCCGGTATAGGCTGCAGGCAATGGTTTTGTATAAATTGCTGCGGGTGTGGCACCGCCATTGGGTATATTTTGTGCCTGCGATTGCACACACAACAATAATAATAAAATGCTGCAGTAATGTAAATGCTTATACATAAAAAAAGTTTATAGCTATTTATTAAATGGCTTTATTAATATTGTTCAATGGCTTCTTTAATGCTGGTACCCATGGGGTCTTCTGTATTGCTGAATATGCCTACGAGCAGGCCATCTTTATTAATCAGGTATTTGTAAAAATCTGCATTAACGCTGCTATGCATCATGCCGTTTTTTGTGCTGTCGCTTAGCCAGCTATACACAGGCGATATGGCTGATCCCTTTACAAAAGTTTTTGCAGCCAGCAGGTAATGAATATTGTATTTGTTGTTTACAAAGTTTTTAATACTGGTATTGCTGCCGGGTGTATAGCTGGCTAAGCGACAGCACAAAAAACGGCATGAT
>JAYUTQ010000772.1:0-4784 GCA_043755055.1 Chitinophagaceae bacterium
AACGAGACGCAAAATATAATAATAATGAAAACAGTCTTAATAACCGGCGGTACAGGTTTGGTAGGCACTGCATTAACCAAACTATTGCTTAGCAAGGGCTACCACGTAATCATCCTTACCCGTGACCCGAAAAAATATACGGCCCGTGGTGCATTTGGCAATCAGGTTACGTATGCGGCATGGGATGTAAAAGCCCAAACAATAGATTCAACAGCTGTGCAGCAGGCCGATTACATCATCCATCTGGCAGGTGCCGGTGTGGTGGATAAACGATGGACGGATGCTTACAAAAAAGAAATAAAAGATAGCCGTGCCGAAAGTAGCAAGCTGCTAATACAGGCTCTGAACAATACCGATCATCATGTAAAAGCATTGGTAAGTGCCTCGGCTATTGGCTGGTATGGGGCAGATAACGAAAAGTCGCAGAATGGTGGATTTACCGAAGAAGCACCACCCGATGACAGCTTTTTAGGAACAACCTGCCGGTTGTGGGAAGAAAGTACGTTACCTGTGGAGCAAATGGGCATCAGGCGTGTTTGTTTACGCATTGGGATTGTATTGGCAAAAGAAGGCGGGGCTTTGGCAGAATTTAAAAAGCCTGTTCGTTTTGGTATGGCCGCTATATTGGGCAGCGGCACACAGGTAGTAAGCTGGATAGCCATTACAGACCTGTGCGAAATGTTTTGTTTTGCCCTGGAAAATGAGAACCTGCATGGCAGTTACAACGCCGTGGCACCAAAGCCGGTTACCAATAAAATGCTCACCATTACTTTGGCCAAAGCCATGAAAGGCAAATGGTATATACCCATGCATGTACCATCTTTTGTACTAAAACTAATGCTTGGCGAAAGCAGTATTGAAATTTTGAAAAGTAGCACTGTGTCTTCAAAAAAAATAGAAATGGCCGGCTACCATTTCAAGTTACCGGCCATTGAAGAAGCTATTGATGCGTTGCTGAAGTGATTGGATTACAAATCTTCGTTTTCAAATTTGCGGATGGAGAACCAGTAATAAAAGACAATCCAAACTGTACAAATGCCAAGGCAGATATATGGGTTGGGTGTTTTTAGTACAGCCTCTATTTGGTTTTTAAAGAAAGGAAATGGTAGTAAACCATCTGCCACATCTAAAGGCATTAAATAGCTGCCATAAGGTTTTCCATCAAACGATTTTCTGAGTAAAGCAGGGATAATGTTGTCGATTATCAAACCATAAATAAAGTAAATACCAACAGACAATGCTGCTTTGCGAAGCAATAATGAAATAACCATGGCAAACAAGATGTAAACAAAACTGCATACAAAAAAATATCCGATATATACAAGTCCATCAACATTTAAACTGCCATTTCCTAATAGGCCAAAAATGATAGTAGTAAGCAACACCAGGAGTGTACTTATAATAGCTAAAAGCAATGCCACATTAAGTTTTACCATTACGAACTGTTTGCGGCTAAGGCCATCAATTATGTTTTGGCGGTGGGTTTTAAAGGTAAATTCGTTACTCACCAAAAAGATCATAATAAAGCCGGGAAAGTATAGCAGCAGACTGCTCATCCATGCTACCGTGTTCCAAACCTTAGGAAAATCGAAAGGAGAACCCGTGCCAAGCCCAACTGCACTTGTGGTTTCATCTACCTGTGAGTTAATCATGTAGCCGATATAGTTAATGCCAACAACTGCCACCACAAATAGTCCGGCTAATATCCAGAATGTGCGGTAGTTTTTTACCTTCATCCATTCTATTTCTAAAAGCGTTTTCATAATTATTATAAAATTAAAAAATGTAAAATTTTGATTTCTTACCAATTACCTAATTAACCAATCAACCAATCAACTACCCTGTCATTTCAAGGAACTTCGCCTCCAGGCTTTTCTTTTTCATGAGTAAATGGGTAAGTACCACGCCATTGTTAAAGCAATGCTGGTTAATATTTGACGGCTCGGCGCTGCCAATGGGAAAGTGGATATTAACCCTGCCATTTTCTCCCATTTCTGCCTTGGTTAGGCCGGGCATGGTTTTTAAAACCTGTAAAAGTTTGGTTGTGTCTGCCGCACCGGTTTCAGCCATATCGTCGTTGGCCAGTATTTCATCCACCGTTCCGTTGGCCAGCAGCACACCTTTTTTCATAATGCTTACATGGGTACATACTTTTTCCACTTCATCCAGCAAATGGCTGGCCATAATAATGGTTTTTCCTTCGCCTGCAATACGCCTGATGAGATCCCGTATTTCGGCAATGCCCACAGGGTCGAGGCCGTTGGTAGGTTCATCAAACACCAACACATCCGGGTTGCCCAACAGGCAGCTGGCAATGGCTAGTCTTTGCTTCATACCCAGCGAAAAGGTTTGAAATTTGCTGTCTTTTCTTTCAAAAAGATTCACTTTTTTTAATACACCTTCTATATCGGGGTTCTCTACGCCCTTAATGGCCGAAGCTATTTTAAGGTTATCCACCGCACTCATGTAATGGTAAAAGTTAGGCGTTTCCAGCAAGGTGCCTATGCGTTTGCGGTGCTCTGCAGTGGGCGTTTCGCCAAATAATTTTATACCGCCACCGGTTGGCCGCAGTATGTCCATTATAATGCCGAGCATGGTGGTTTTGCCACTACCATTTGGTCCGAGTATACCATATACTGTTCCTGCCGGAACTTTGTACGTAACATTTTTTAATGCCTGTACCGATCCGTAGTTTTTACTAAGGTCGTTAATTTCTAAAACGTAATTCATTTTGTAGTGTTAAGGTGTAGGGCCTAAAAATAGTAGATTAGGGATTGGTAATTGGGGATTGGGGAGTAGTTTTTTTTATTCGGTAAATATTTCAATAAGTCAATGTTCATTTGGTCAATGGTCATTGGTCATTGGGTCAATGGTCATTATTCAATATTTACCAATGACCCAATGACTTAGTGACCATTTAAACTACGCCCACCAGCTTCCGGCTTCAAATTTATGGTTCCATACAGAGCTGAAAGCACCAAGAATACCTTTGGTGCTTTTATTAAAATCTAATTGGTGTATTTGCAATGCTACAATGTCCTGCACGGTTACTTGCCTGTGTATCGGGTTCATAGTGCCGCCATTGGTATTGTCGCCAGGTATGGATAGCGGATTGTACAAATATTCCGCATCGGTAATAGTACCCCGGGGGTACATAATGCCAGGAATACCCAACCCACGAATGTCCATATTTTCAGGATGATCGAGGCCGATGGTATGGCCATATTCATGTGCAGCGGTAGTACCGGTTTGCAACAGGTTAGCCAACTTAAAATAGCCTGTGTTGCTACCAATACCATCTACAAAAGAAACATCTATATTCGTTTGTTCTTCTATGCGAAAATAATTATTGGCCGGATCGCTGTTGTAGATTACATCTTCCTGAGTAAGGTTGGGTGCATAAAAACCTGTTATCTCAAACCGAACCTCAACCGGATTATTGCCCATGTAAATTGTTGCTTTTGGGGCATTCCAGTAATCGCTTATATCGTTGGCTACTTTTATGGCAATGTCTTCACTTGCCATATCGCCATAGAAAACCAAGACTGATTGTACAATAATTTCATTGCCGTTATAATGAACAGTGCCCATGGAGATTTTTACCAAACTTACAGAAAGTGAAAGTTGGAGAATTTTTTATCTGCCTTAGTAATATTTGGGTAACATCATCGTATGCCGTATGCGGATAATTTTTATCGATGTATCAGTTACTCTGTATACAACTCTGTATTTGTATTTTGTAAACGAACGATAAGAGCCATCGTTCATAAATTTATATTTGTCCGGTGGATGTAATTCCGGATTTTCAAAAGGGAATTTACTTTTACTTCAATCGAATCGACAACTTTTACTGCATTTTGGTAAGAGTCTTTAACGATGTATTGAAAGATTTTAAGAAGTTGTATTTCTGCACTTTTACTCCATACTATTGAGCGTATTTTTTCTTCCATTCTTCAATATGGGATTTTACTTCATCATGAGAAAAAAAAGAGCCTTTGTCTATTGCAGCTTCAGCTTCATCAATTTCTTTGTTATAAGCTGAAATTGTGCAGCCAATTTCTTCTATAATAGCCTCGTCATTCACATAAGTTTTAATTACGTGCATGATAGATTCTTTCTGGGCCATGTTGAGTTTTGGCCAAAGGCTTTTTATTTCTTTATCTAATGCAGCTACAGCCATTTTCAATTCTTTTTTCAAATTTACACTTCCTTTTTTTATGAAATATTTTTTCTTTCACTAAATATTATTCTATGTTAAAATGACCTGCAAAATCAATTCTTTCATTTATTCGGGCTTCAATAACTTTAACCAATGGAATTAACCCTTAACACACCGGCCCTTTTATTTCCGGCTATTACTTTGCTGATGCTTGCTTATACCAATCGGTTTTTAGGCCTTAGCAGCCGCATACGAAGCCTGCATGATAAGTATGGATCAATAGACAATAAAGAAGGATTGCTTATGCAAATTAAAAATATGCGGTTGCGGTTGCACATCATACGGTACATGCAGTTGCTGGGCTCGTTTAGCTTTTTGTGTTGTATTATTTGCATGTATGCCATTTATTTAGATTATCAAAAAATAGCCAATATCATTTTTGCTATAAGCCTTGCCTCACTGGCATTGTCCATTATGTTTTCCCTTTGGGAGATACAAATTAGTACAAAGGCCATGGAAATAGAACTAAGTGACATGGAAGAACTCAATAAAAGTTCGCTGGTAGATTATCTAAAAAGTACCTTTCAGAGAGACGATGATTAGGCATTTCACTCATGTTGCCTTA
>JAYUTQ010000773.1:0-2167 GCA_043755055.1 Chitinophagaceae bacterium
GCACGAATTTGGTCATTACATCACAGCCCGTTGGTTCGGCTGCCGGGTAGAAAAATTTTATCTGTTTTTCGATCCGTGGTTTTCCATATTTAAAAAGAAAATAGGCCAAACCGAGTATGGTATTGGCTGGCTGCCACTAGGTGGCTATGTAAAAATAGCCGGCATGATAGACGAAAGCATGGACAAGGAACAACTTGCCCTGCCTGCCAAACCAGACGAATTCCGCAGCAAGCCCGCCTGGCAGCGGTTGATAATTATGTTGGGTGGGGTTACAGTAAATGTACTGTTGGCATTTATTATTTATGCCGGCATTCTTATGTTTTGGGGTGATAAGAAAGTGCCTTTATCTACTATGAAATATGGTATATCCATTCAAGACAGTCTGATGTACGATATGGGTTTTAAAGACGGCGATAAAATTTTGGCAGCCAACGGAGAAGCAATAGAAGACTATTACGACATTGTAAAAAAAGTAATCGTAAGCGAAAATGTTACCATTAACAGAGATGGAAAAGAGCAGGTATTGCAACTTCCCGTAAACTTTATTGGCAAACTGGTGGAAAAGAAAAAGAGCAATACGCCCTTAATATCACCACGGGTGCCAGCTATTTTGGGCATTGTTCCGGATTCTTTACCAGCCTTTAAAGCAGGTTTAAGAGCCGGAGACGAAATCGTAGCTATTGATTCTACGCCTATAGCCTATTTTGATGTGCTGCGTGGTTTATTAAAAACTAAAAGTAACACCACTGCTGCGGTTCAGATAAAGCGTGGCGATAGTAACATGATCGTATTATGTCCGATTTCTGACAGAGGTACATTGGGTGTATATCCATTGCTTACCATGGCAGAAATGGAAGCTGCTGGTGTGCTAAAAGTTGAAGAGAAGAAATACGGTTTTTTTGCTGCCATCCCCGCCGGCATTAGTAAAGCCGGTGAGCAATTGAAATTTTATATTGACCAATTTAAGAAAATACTCAGCCCTAAAACTGAAGCTTACAAAGGTCTTGGTGGTTTTAAGTCTATGGCAAGTATCTTCCCTAAAACCGAATGGGACTGGGAATCCTTCTGGAACATCACGGCTTTTTTCAGCATCATCCTGGCTTTTATGAATATGCTACCCATACCGGCATTAGATGGTGGCCATGTACTTTTTACTTTAATAGAAATGATTACCGGCCGCAAGCCCAATCCCAAATTTTTAGAGTATGCCCAAATAGTGGGAATGGTTTTATTGCTTGGCCTCATGCTCTACGCAAACGGTAACGACTGGTTTGGTTGGGGGAAAAACAGGTAACAATTCTTATTACTGATTGCACATAAAAAAAGCATCCCAAAATATTTTGGGATGCTTTTTTTATGTGGTAGAAAATTGATTATTGTTTCTCTTCCATTACTTTTTTAATGCTATCCATTGCCGGTCCAACTTCTTCCATAGCTTTTTTAATGCTATCTGTCATGCCGTTAAGGTCTTCCATTTTAGGCATGTCTTCTCCGTTTTCTTTCATTTTGTCTGCACCGGTTTTCATCAGGGTGTTTTTATCAAAGGCTACTTTCCAGCCACCATCTTCTTTTTTAAGGCTAATTGGCATTTGCTCTTTACCATCGGCCATTAGGCTTACAGTTGCATTTTCGCCTTCAATTTTTGGTTCGCTGTAGGTTACTTTTTTGTCTTTCCACTCTTTATCAAAATCCATGTCTTCGCCTTTACCACCAAAAGCTTCAGCCATTTTCATAGCACTTTTCATCATGTCGAGGGCACTTTTAGAATCCTTTGTGGCGTATTGGGCTGCACCATCAAAATCTTTTGCTTTTATCTTATCCATAAAAGCCATGGCTACACTTTTTGGGTCGCCACTACCACCGCCTTTACAACCCACTAATGCTACCAGCATACAAGTGGCGGCAGTCATTGTTAGAAATAATTTTTTCATAAACAGTTTATTTTATTTTTTTTTGTTGCCACAAAATAAGCAGTAAACTTTCGAATAATAAAACCGGAAGCGTAAATATTCTTTAACGGTAAATATTTGGAGTTTGAAAGAGAGGTACTTTATTGTGATTATCCCTTAACTACTTTCATAACCATGTAGCAAATGACTACAATCATTAAAACAGTGGCGATTGCCAACAGCAGCCATTTCTGATCTTTCCACTTCCTTATTTCCTT
>JAYUTQ010000774.1:0-2166 GCA_043755055.1 Chitinophagaceae bacterium
TTACCGTATTTTCCCCATGATTAATGGCGGCATACCACTTTGGGTACTTACGCTCATTTTTGTACTGATAGATTTTGCAATGGTGGCGGGTAATGGTGCCGGCATTGCCATTGCACACCTTGCCGGGGCAGCCATGGGTTTTATTTACATAAAAAGAATGCGGGCCGGAAAAGATATGGGCAACTGGATGCACAGTTTTTACCACTGGGTATTCCACATTTTTGACCCGGCAGAAAAAAAGCAGCCGCAACAAATAAGAAGTGAAGTTTTTTATGATGCAGGCGGCAAGCAGCCGTATAAAAAAACACCCAACGTAACCCAACAAAAAATAGACGATATACTGGACAAAATAGGTAAAGAAGGCTACCATTTTCTTACCGATGACGAGAAAGAATACCTTAAAAGGGCTAGCAAGGATTTATAAAAATTATGGAATGCCAGCGTACACTTTCTAATATTGTGTATACAAAAACCGGCTTCCACCACTATGTCTGTTTTTCATCATCGCCTCAGGCAATTATTTAGTACCTCATTTTCCTGGGCATCATTTTTACTGGCTGTTATTTATGGGCTGGCTTGCTTTACCCCATACCTAAGCCCGGCCCGTTTTTGGGTAATGGGTTTTCTTTCCCTGGCCTTTCCGGTGCTGTTGGTTTTGCTTATTGCCACTTGTATTATTTGGTTTTTTGTAAAAAGAAAAGTAGCCTTAGCGTTGCTGGTTCTAATAGCTGTTGGCTATAAAAACATTAGCGTATTGTTTGCCTTTAAAAGCTCTAAGGCATTTTCCTTACAAAAAGAAAAAGGAACCATCCGCATACTAAGCTGGAATGTAAAGGGCTTTGATACCCACGAATATAGCCGGGATAGCACCAACTCCATACGGCACCAAATGATGCGGTACATTGGAATGCAAAATTCCGATATCCTTTGCCTGCAGGATTTTACAGAGTACGACAACCCGGCAATTCCTGCCAATATCTCTTTCCTGAAAGATTCACTCGGTTATCCATATCATTTTTTTGCAGACGATTGTAAATCTTATCCGCCATGGGGGCCAGCCTATTCTGGCATTGCTATTTTTTCCAGGCATCCGATAAGCCGTTTAGAACAAGTGGTGTACAGTGGTAAAAAAACACCTGAAAGTATTATCGTTGCAGACATTGAGATAAATAACATAAAACGCAGGTTTGTGGTTACACACCTGCAAAGCATGCACCTGAGAGAATTAAAACCCACCGACAAACAGCCCTGGGACAATTTAGAAGATAGTGCCCTTATTTACAACGGATCCATTTTTGAAAAGCTGAAATTTTATTTGCCCTACCATGCCCGGCAGAGTGAACTGGTAAAAAAGCAAATAGCCGAAAGTCCGTATCCCGTCATCTTTTCGGCCGATATGAATGAAGTGCCCACCTCTTATGCCTACCACAACATAAAAGGAAAACTAAAGGATGTTTTTTTACAACATGGCTTTGGCCCTGGCCGAACTTATTACAAGATTTCCCCCACGTTACGCATAGATTATCTGATGGTTTCCGATTCAATAAACGTAACGCAATACAAAAAAGAAAACATCTTTTTAAGCGACCATTTTCCGCAGGTGATGGATGTGGTGTGGTAAGGTTATTTTTTTATTAATCTGAGTTTTAAACAATGCTTACTTAAATGTCGCCCCGATGGGCAATGTCGTTAAGTTAAGCCTCAGCGAGGCGATACTTTGGTAGAGACAAGTTCACAAAGTCTGTCATAGCCACATCGTGGCGACATTTTATCCAGGTTTTCAATAAAAATGTGTCGCCCCGAAGGGGCTTAGGTTAATAATTTATGCTATTTACTACCAAAATATCGCCACGATGTGGCTCTTAAAAAATCAAATTGCTTAACTTAACGACATTGCCCGATGGGGCTACAGCATTATTCCAACATGCTCTCTACCATAATATCGCATCTCTGATGCTTTTCCTAAGCTCCATTGGTTCGATATTTTGGTAGAAAAAGTTATGTCCTTCATCCAAAGCCCCATAAGGGCGGCATTCTATTTTGAAAACCAGTTATGCTTATCAAGAACCACTAGCGTCCTAATATAATTAGAACATTATCAATTGGTTATGTTCAGGTTCTTTGACATATTGTATTAAAGCATCCTTAAATAGTTGATTTAAGGGC
>JAYUTQ010000775.1:0-4754 GCA_043755055.1 Chitinophagaceae bacterium
TTGCTTTTGCCGCCAAGGCGGTTCATGGCTATGGCCAAAGTGCTGTGGGCTTCGTGGCTAATGGAGCCAAAACTCATGGCGCCACTGGCAAAACGTTTGTAAATATTTTCTGCCGGTTCCACTTCGTCTATAGAAATTGAAGGCCTGTTATGGGTAAAATCGAACAGGCTGCGGAGCGTACAGGCTTTTTCGCTTTGGTCGTTAACCAGTTTGGAGTATTTTTTAAAAGTAGCATAGTCGCCCATACGGGTGCTGTATTGCAGCAGGTGTATAGTAGCCGGGTTAAACAAATGGAATTCGCCTTTGCGTTTCCACTGGTACAGGCCGCCGGTACGCAATTGCTTAACCGGTATGTCTTTTTTAGAAAAACCCAAATAGTGTTTGCTCAATGCTTCCCTTGCCAGTTCGTCAAGGCCCATGCCCTCTATGCGGCTATAAGCTCCGGTAAAATATCTGTCTACCACAGAACGATCGATACCAAGGATTTCAAAAATCTGAGCTCCCTGGTAGGATTGTAATGTAGAAATACCCATTTTGGAAAACACTTTCAGCAAGCCATCGTTAATGGCTTTGATGTAGTTGTAGCGTAACTCCTCCCAGGTAAGTGGCGTATCTATTTTACCAGAAGACTTAAGATTGCGGATGGTGGCCAAAGCCAGATATGGGTTAATGGCTGTGGCACCAAAACCTATCAAACAGGCAAAATGGTGTACTTCCCAAACGTCGCCGGCTTCTACCACAATACCTACGCTGCCACGCATTCCTTTTCTTATTAAATGATGGTGTACCGCAGCCACCGCTAATAAAGAGGGAATAGAAGCATGTTCGCTGTCGATGGCACGGTCTGTAAGGATAATTACTTCAAAACCATCCTCTACCGCATCTACCGCATAGCGGCAAAGGCGTTCGATACCTCTTTCCATGGCGCCGGGTTTTCCATCGGCAAAAAAGTAGGTCTGCAAGGTTTTTGCCTGAAAAATACCGGTATCTATACTGCGGAGTTTTTCCAGTTCTTTACTGCTGAGTATGGGTTGTTTTAACGCTACACTGTGGCAATGTTTGGGGTCTTCATCCAGCAAATTGCCGTTATTACCTACAAACGTGGCCAGGCTCATTACCAATCTTTCCCGAATGGGATCGATAGGCGGATTGGTAACCTGTGCAAACAATTGTTTGAAATAGCTGCTTAAATGCTGCGGCTGATCACTGAGAATAGCAAGTGGCACATCGGTACCCATGGAGCCGATTGGCTCTTTACCATCCATGGCCATTGGCTTAATAATAGTTTCAATATCTTCTGTACTGTAACCAAAAGCCTGCTGGTATTTAAAAACCGACTCTTCGCTCAGGTGGGTAAAAAAAACACGGGGTTCGTCCAGTTCCTCCAGCCTAATTTTATATTGATTCAAATAATTTGCATAAGGTTTTTGGCTGCAGATAGTTTGCTTTAAATCATCGTCGCTAATAATGCAGCCCTTTTCCATATCCACCACAAACATTTTACCGGGGTGGAGCCTGCCTTTCTTAATTACATTGTCTTGCGCCACCGGCAATACACCAGCTTCAGAAGCCATAATTACACGGTCGTCTTTGGTTACCACGTACCGTGATGGCCTTAGGCCGTTTCTATCAAGCGTAGCGCCAATCATTTTACCATCGGTAAAAGAAATAGAGGCCGGGCCATCCCATGGCTCCATAATAGAGGCATGGTATTCGTAAAATGCTTTTTTAACCGGGTCCATGTCTTTGTCGCCGTCCCATGCTTCGGGTATCAGCATCATCATTACATGTGGCAGGCTGCGGCCGGTCATGGTGAGCAGCTCAATCATGTTATCCAAACAGGCCGAGTCGCTCTGCGATGGAAAAATGATTGGCAGCAGCATATCCATTTCTTCTTTGGAAAAGTAAGGCGATGTAAAACCGCTTTGACAGGCTTTTAGCCAGTTAAGGTTACCCTGCAGCGTATTGATTTCGCCGTTGTGGGCTATGTATCTAAACGGTTGTGCCAGCTTCCAGCTTGGGAATGTATTGGTAGCAAAACGGCTATGCACAAGGCCAAAGGCAGATACCATACGTTCATCGCTCAGGTCGGGGAAATAGCCACGAACCTGTGTACTTGTAAGCTGCCCTTTGTAAATAATGGTTTTAGAAGAAAGCGACGCCAGATAGAAACCTACCGCATCTTTTTTAACCGTATTGTTTACCGTATGCGTAGCATAATTACGCAGCACATACAGTTTTCTTTCAAATTCATCTTGTGTAGCAATCTGATCGGGACAACCAATGATTACCTGCTCTATTTCTGGCTCCACGCTTAAAGCGGTAACGCCAATATCAGTTGGGTTTACCGGCACTTTACGATAGGCCAATACGGTTAATTGCAATTTTTTTGCCGCCCGGTTAAATATCTCCCGGCACTCTTCCCTTAACTGTACGGTTTTTGGAAAAAAGACCATACCCACGCCATACCGGCCGAAAGCGGGTAAATGGATACCTAGTTTTATCGCTTCATCAAAGAAAAATTCGTGGGGCAGTTGCAGCATAATACCAGCGCCATCGCCGGTATTGTTTTCGCAACCACAGGCGCCCCGATGTTCCATATTTTCTAAAATAGTAAGGGCATCACCAATGTGTTGGTGGCTTTTGCGGCCTTTTATATTGGCCACAAAACCAATGCCACAGGCATCGTGTTCGTACTCGGGGCGGTAAAGGCCTTCGGTTATTTCATCGTTTCTTTTCATCAAACAACAAATTGGTTTTTGGTTGATGACAGGCTATCGTGGCGTACAAGATATAACACAATTGCGAATTGCTATTTATTTTTTCAATACAGCAGCAATTAGTTTAGATAAATTTCATTGAAATGAGAAAATCATTTGAAAATCTTCAATATATGTGATATAATAATATCGGCAAGGTTTCAAAGTTAATTTTAAGAATTGTTTCGGGCATCCCGTACTATACAGGCCAAGGGCACGGATTAAAAAAATGCCTGCTGTACAGCCGTTTGCTGTAAAAACTGTGTAATGGTTTTAGGAAATGCCAGTTCTGATAAAGCTTTTTCAGGTTGTAAAAAATAATCTACCGGAGCAGGAAATGCTTCTTTTGTTTTAACTCTTATAAAACGGGCATAAATAGTTTGGTGGGTTAGCTTTTGTACAAAAACCTCAGATATGCTTACCACTTCTACAGCTACAGCCAACCGTTGTTTCAGCAATTGCTTCACTGTTTTGTGGCTATGGCTATTTTGCTCTGTGCTTTCTTCCAGCACAAATTCGTGAAGGCTTTGCCAGATGTCTTTTTCTATTCTTTTTCTTACCAAAATATTACCAGCCGCTTCTACAATATAGTAAGTAAACCACCGGTCTTTTTTAATTAGTTGTTTCGTTTTTACCGGCAGCTTTGTTACCAGATTTTTTTCAAAAGCCAAACATGTTTTTTGCAATGGGCAGCTACTGCACAATGGATTGGCAGGTGTACAAATGGTAGCGCCAAAATCCATAATGGCCTGATTGTACAATGCAGGTTGCTTTTTATCGAGGCAACCGGCGGCCATGGCCGAAAATAGCTTCTTCCCTTCTGTACTGTCGCTTGGTATTTCGATAGCGAAATAACGAGCAAGCACCCGGTACACATTACCGTCTACCACGGCGTAGGGCAGGTTATAGGCAAATGATGCAATGGCTGCTGCGGTGTACGGGCCAATACCTTTTAGCTGCAATATGTCTTCATATACAGCTGGAAATATGCCATTGTTTTCGTTGTTGACTATTCTGGCTGTTGCCAATAGATTTTTGCAGCGGCTGTAATAACCAAGCCCTTCCCAAAGCTTAAAAACGTCATCATCTTTGGCCATGGCTAAATGCTGCACAGTAGGGTAATTAAGTATAAACCGCTGGTAATATGCCAGTCCCTGATCTACCCTTGTTTGTTGGAGAATAATTTCGCTCAGCCATATTTTGTAGGGATCCTTCTCGCCTTTCCAGGGCATTTGGCGTTGGTTTTCGTTCCTGTGCCAATGCGTTAATTTTTTTCGAAAAGTCGTAAAGTTTTCAAGTTTGTTTTGCGTCATTCCAATTTTCATTAAATTTATTCTAGCATTTATTGAATATATCAATGCTTATCCTCAAAAGGAATTTGTGTATTTGCCGTGTAACCTACCAATTTGCCTTTCGTAGGTACCAAGTAATAAATTAGTTATCAGCTACTTGGATATCCGGCCATATTAAAGTACATTGCTTTTTCACAAAACCCATAACCTATATATTATTATGAGAAAATCAGACCTTATAAATCAAATTTCCGAAAAAACCGGCATTCCAAAAGTAGATGTATTGGTTACCTTAGAAACCATGTTTAAAGAAGTAAAGGAAAGTCTTTCAAGCGGTGAAAATATTTATATCCGCGGCTTTGGTAGTTTTATCTGCAAGAAAAGGGCTGCAAAGATTGGCCGTAACATAAAGCGTAACACGGCTGTGGAAATTCCGGAACATTTTATACCAGCTTTTAAGCCTGCAAAAGAGTTTGTAAATGAAGTAAAGCAAAGCAGAAAGTAATCGTTTTGCAAAAATCTCATTTTCAGCAGGGGCTGTTTAATTCATCATTGGCCTTTTATATTTACAGAAAACCAGGCAATTAATACCAATTGTATTTACAATTTAGTCCAAACCACGAAGTGGTTCAATAATAATAGCCCCGGGTAAAACCCGGGGAATAATGCGAAGAAAGTTCACAACCCCAAAGGGGTTGAATAA
>JAYUTQ010000776.1:0-4749 GCA_043755055.1 Chitinophagaceae bacterium
CATTCCTGCGCCAGCATCAGAGCCTTTCCCCCCACCGGGGGCCAGGGGGCTTTACTCCGCCCAACTCATTACATACCCTTCATTCTCAATTTCCAAAGCTTCCACAGTAAGTTGTAATGGATGGAAAGTATCCACCATCACAGCCAGTTCTTGCGTTTCCTTTTTGCCAATACTTTTTTCTACAGCACCGGGGTGTGGGCCATGTGGAATACCGGCGGGGTGCAGGGTAATCATGCCACGGGTTACGTTTTTGCGACTCATAAAATCGCCGTCCACATAGTACAGCACTTCGTCGCTATCGATATTACTGTGGTTGTATGGTGCGGGGATGGCCTGTGGATGGTAATCGTAGAGCCTTGGCACAAAACTGCACACCACAAAATTGTGTGCATCAAATGTTTGGTGAACCGGCGGCGGCTGATGCACCCGGCCGGTAATGGGCTCAAAATTATGTATGGAAAATGCGTAGGGATAACAGCAGCCATCCCAGCCAATTACATCGAAAGGATGGTGGGCATAATGCAGGCCATATTGTATGCCTTTCTTTTTTGTTTTGATGGTAAAATCACCAGGCTCATCAATGGTTTGCAGGTTTTGAGGGGTGCGTATATCCCGTTCACAAAAAGGAGCATGTTCCAGCAATTGACCATACTTACTCATGTAGCCTTTAGGGTAACGTATGGGGCTAAAACTTTCTACAATAAAGAGCCGGTTGTTGCTGTCATTAAAATGAATCTGGTAAATACAGCCACGGGGAATGATGAGATAATCGCCGTAGGCAAATGTTATTTCGCCGTATTGGGTCAATAGTTTTCCGCTGCCTTCGTGAATGAAAATCAGTTCATCTGCATCGGCATTTTTATAGAAATAACTGGTCATGCTTTGCTGCGGTGCAGCCAATATCAGGTGGCAATCGTTGTTAACCAACACAGCTTTGCGGCTATCGAGATAATCTGCCGCAGGCTTTACTTTAAACCCTTCGAAGCTGCGGTGTTTCAGCATTTTTTCTTCAGCCACTTTGGGTGCAACATTGATGGGTTCATCGGTGGAAATAATCTGTGTAGGGGGGTGGCAATGGTACAAAAGGGAGTAGTCGTTGCTAAAGCCTTCGGTGCTAAAAAGTTGTTCGCTGTACAGGCTGCCATCGGGTTTGCGAAATTGTATATGGCGTTTATGCGGAATGGATCCTAATGTATGATAATGAGGCATGGTTGATTTATGATTTGTGATTTTAGATTTATGATTTGTTGCACTGCAGCATGGCCTTGTTTTCACAGCCTCTTTGCATTGTCAGGCTGAGCCCCGAAATAATCGGGGTTTACAACTTGTCGAAGCCCTTCTAGTAGATAGGTTTGGAGGGCCTTCGACAGGCTCAGGCTGACATTATTCCTTCGACAATCTCAGGCTGACATTATTCCTTCGACAGGCTCAGGCTGACAGGCTTACCAAACTTCCTTCCAGCGATGCCAACAGGAAAATGTATTTCCATTTCCTTTTATCAATCCAATATGTAAAATTTCTTTTGAATGGCATAAAAAAGTACTTAGTACATAGATAATAGTATGTAGACTTGCGAACCCAAATTTACAAGATTAAAATCCACCAAATTTGAAATCTATTGGCCTCATTTCGGATACGCATGACTGGCTGGACGATGCCGTATTTACCCACTTTGCCCAATGCGATGAAATATGGCATGCCGGGGATTTTGGCACCATCAGTATTGCCAATCGGCTTGCAGAAAAAAGTGGTTTGCCTGTTCGTGGTGTGTATGGAAATATAGACGCCATGGATGTGCAAAGCCAATATCCAGAAGAACTGAAATTTGAGTGTGAGGGCATCAAAGTTTTTATGAAACATATTGGCGGCTACCCCGGCCGTTATGCGCCGGGTGTAAAAGATACCATTTTCAGCTACAAGCCACAGCTTTTTATCAGCGGCCATTCGCACATATTAAAGGTTATGTATGATGATAAATTCAACTGCCTGCATATGAACCCCGGAGCGGTCGGTAAGCATGGCTGGCACAAGGTTCGTACGATAATCAGGTTTAAGATTGATTCTGGTAAAATGAAGGATTGTGAGGTGATAGAATTGGGGCCGAGAAGCAGCCCCGTCGAGCTTTCCGTCGGCTGACGGAGAGAAACTATGTGTCATGCTTCCACACACTTTGCTCAAACTATTAATCTCAACTAAATCTTTCCCTGTTATTTTTATTGCAGTATTTTAGACGCCGCCTTTAAGCAAATAAGCTGCTAAACTTCCATCCTGATAAATAAAAAAACAATACCTCTATGGCCGTACAACCCTGGGTTCAAGGAGTGGTAACCCAAATTATAGACGAAACCCCCGCTACCAAACGCTTTACAATCCAAGTGCCTGTTTTAGAATCCTTCGATTTTAAACCCGGACAGTTTGTAACCCTCGATTTGCCCATCCACGAAAAACCCAATAAACGGTGGCGTAGTTATTCCATAGCAAGCCGGCCTGATGGTACCAATACCTTTGAACTGGTAATTGTGTTGCTGGAAAGTGGTGTGGGAACGCCATGGTTATGGGCCAATGCAACTGTAGGTGCCGAACTTACACTCCGTGGGCCGCAGGGCGTTTTTATCTTGCCGGAAACCATTGAAAAAGACCTGTATTTTATCTGCACCGGTACGGGTATAGCTCCGTTTAGGAGTATGGCACAGCATATTTTAACCCATAGCATTCCGCACAAAGAAATTTACCTCATTTTTGGCTGCCGCAAGCTGGCCGACGGGCTGTATATAGAAGAATTAAAAGCATTGGAAAAGGAACATCCTTCTTTCCATTTTATACCTTGTTACAGCCGTGAGGAAAAAGCGGAAGGCATTACTACCGGCTATGTACACCCCGTTTACGAGGCGCTGATACAAAAAGAAACAACCACCAATGAAGCCGACGGTACGGTGTTACCGCCAGCCGCTTCGTTTTATTTGTGTGGCTGGAAAAACATGATAGACGAAGCCCGCCAAAGAATTACGGCTTTAGGTTACGATAAAAAGGCGGTGCATTTTGAGTTGTATGGGTAATGAAAACCTTTGAAGTTACTTTCATGGTAAGGCATCTGGGTTGGCACACGGATATAATGGAAGAGACGGATAAACACGAATTTTTATGCTGCTTCGCAGAAAACACGGATTTTTAAATTTAATACTTCATCCCTTGCTTAGAATAAATTAATAGAAAAAAGCCTATGATTATTTCTCCGGATGCAGAAGCATACAGCAAAGTTTATTGTTCGGAGCTTTCGCCATTAATAAATGAAGTGCTGAAATATACGCTGGCCAATCATCCCCATGCCCACATGGTAAGTGGTAAGGAGCAGGGTTTGTTGCTACAGTTCCTCAGCCGGATGATACAGCCCAAACGCATTTTGGAAATTGGCACGTTTACCGGCTTTAGTGGCCTTTGCCTGGCAGAAGGACTGGCGGCGGAGGGAGAACTACATACCTTGGAATTAAGAGAAGAAGATGCTGCTACGGCTAAGGCATATTTTAAACGGTCATCACACAAAGACAAGATTCATTTGCATATTGGCAATGCCCTTGAGATCATTCCAGCCTTAAATGAAAAATGGGATTTGGTGTTTATTGATGCTGATAAAACAGGTTATATTAACTATTATGATTTGGTTTTGCTCAACCTTCAACCCAATGGCTGGATATTGGCAGACAATATATTTTTTCATGGAGAAGTAATGAAAGAACCGGTTGCCGGAAAAAATGCCAAAGCCATTGCCGCCTTTAATGAGCATGTAAAAAATGATGAAACGGTAGAACAAATGATCTTAACAGTAAGAGATGGATTGATGCTGATAAGAAAACGAATGTGAATTCGTTAATAAAACCAGCAATGCTATTTGCTGTGTTATGCCTAATGTTGCAGCAATTCGAGGCGTAACATTTTAAATCAATAACCGTTTCACACTGTTATCTTTTTTATGTTATCCATCACTCACTGCTCACCACTCACGTTTCTTCTCACTATTCACGACTGACGTTTTCAAATATGAAAAAACTTCTTTACATATTCATCCTCATTTTTTCTAAAGCATTGGCACAGGATTCTTTGAGTGTACAGCAATACATTAACCAATACAAGGACATCGCCATAGCCGAAATGCAGCGTACCGGCGTACCGGCCGCCATTACACTGGCACAGGGCATACACGAAAGCAGCGCCGGCAAAAGCGAACTGGTAATGCGGAGCAATAACCATTTCGGCATTAAATGTAAAAGCACCTGGACGGGTCGCACTGTTCGCCACGATGACGATGCCAGTCAGGAATGTTTCAGGGCTTACGATTCGGCTGTTCAGTCGTACAAAGACCATTCAGATTTTTTGCGGAGTAACACACGGTATGCTTTTTTATTTAACTATGATGCTACCGATTACACGGCATGGGCAAAAGGTTTAAAGCAGGCTGGGTATGCTACCAATCCCAGGTACGCACCTATCCTTATAAACACTATCGAAAGGTTTCATTTAAACAATTTCAGCCTGATGGTTGCCAATACAAATCAAGCGGTTATTTACGATCAGCTTACAGTTAAACAAGCGGATGAAAGGGAGTTACCGCCAATAGAACCTTCCTTTCTAACACAACAAGTTACTTACGGCTTAGCAAAGACTTTTACATACCCAACAGGTGTTTTTACCATAAATAATACTAAGGTTCTGTTTGCCGAAAAAGGCACTTCTTTACTGGCTTTGGCCATTACT
>JAYUTQ010000777.1:0-4742 GCA_043755055.1 Chitinophagaceae bacterium
AATAAAATTTTAATGCATTAATTCTGCTATGTATGGTGTTTTCGCCAATACCGTGTTTTATACATTGTAAAATGTATCGCTTTACATCATCTGTACTCAGGGTTGTAGCATCATGCCTACCCAATATTTGCATAAACAACATTACTTCGTTTCGATAAGTTTGTAAGGTACTTTGGCTGTAGGCCTTTAGTACCAGCAATTCAGTCATTTTTTGCAGGCTTGCAAGGTTACTATCTGAAATTTTATATTGTTTTAATAACGGATTCGTTTTTTTTAAGCCAATATCAGTATCATTATCCGGATGCCTGCTATCTGGCTTTTTTAATTGTGGCTTCAAAATTTTTGTAGCATTTTCTAATCCGCTACCTGCAATTTTTTCTGGATATTTTACTGCATCCAATTGGGTCTTTTTTACAAGAAACTGCCTTAGTGCTGTATCATCTACAACAGCTAGTTGCTTTAAGGCAGTATTAATGTGTTCGTAACTTTCTTTACTTAAAGTGATGTACCAACTTTTGTGGGTACTACTCCATTTTACACCTTTTATTTTTCTAATTTCCTGATTTAACTTTTGTGTATGTGGGTAGCGCAATAAAATTTGTTCGGCACCATTATGCATTACAGGTAATAAATAAACTTTTTCCATAATTGTAGTTTGATATCCTTCAACTTTATTTTGTAGTGCTACTTTACCGTTAAAGTATCTAATTACAATATCCCTTTTGTCCTAGCCACCCAATCCCGCCGCTTTACTTATCTCCAGCATCCGTTCCATCGGCTTCAGTGCTGCCTGTCGCAGTTCTTCCGGCATGGTTAGTTCGGGGGTTTCGTACTGCATGCAGAGGTATAGTTTTTCAAGGGTGTTTAATTTCATGTAGGGGCAGTCGTTGCAGGCACAGTTGTTATTAGGCGGGGCGGGTATAAAAGTTTTGTGGGGGCTGTCTTTTTGCATTTGGTGCAGTATGCCGGTTTCGGTGGCCACTATAAAGGTTTGGGCCGGGCTGCTTTGCGCATATTTCAGTATCTGCGTGGTGCTGCCAATAAAATCGGCCACGGCCAGCACCGGTTCTTCACATTCGGGGTGGGCCAGTACCAGCGCTTCGGGGTGGCGCACTTTTAAACGTACTATTTTTTCGAGGCTAAAAATTTCGTGTACCATGCAGGCACCGTTCCACACCACCATGTTGCGGTTGGTTTGTTTGTTTATCCAGGCACCCAGATTTTTATCCGGGGCAAAAATAATGGGCTGCTCTTTGGGTATGCTTTCCACTATGGCTTTTGCATTGCTGCTTGTGCAGATAATATCGCTCAATGCTTTGATGTCTGCGGTGCAGTTAATATAGCTTACCACTACATGGTTAGGGTGCTGTTGTTTAAATGCCTTAAAGAGGTCGGCAGGGGCGCTATCGGCCAAACTACAGCCGGCATTAAGGTCGGGCAGCAGCACTTTTTTGGTGGGGTTTAGAATTTTGGCGGTTTCGGCCATAAAATGCACACCCGCAAAAACAATGATGTCGGCATCGGTTTGTTTGGCCTTTTGGGCAAGGCCCAGGCTATCGCCAATATAATCGGCCACATCCTGTATATCCGGCTCCTGATAGTAATGGGCCAACAGGATGGCGTTCTTTTCTTTTTTCAGTCTTTCTATTTCTGCAAACAGATCCAGGGTAGGATCCAGCTCTATATCTAAAAAACCACGAACGGGCACTTGTGCCCTTGCTGCCGCCATGTCAATAACTGCCATAATATATGTATTAAATACTTTTATTTATATAAACCTACTATTAATACGGGTGTTAATTAGGGGATAACAATTTTACACCCGATGCTCAAAGGTACTAACTCACCTGCCATACATAGCTGTTCACAAGCTGTTAACACTAACAATTCTTTACCCTGCTGCATTTGGCCATTTTATACACAATTGAGGATAAGGTTATACTATGAACAAAAAAGGAACCGACCCGTTTTGTATAAGTGGTGGATGAATTTTGCAAATGTGTAAAAAGGTATACCCAAACATGTTTGCGCCATTTGTGCAACTGAGATTGTTCTATTCTTTTCCACGGTTCGTTTTGTAAAAATCCACAGTTATTAACGGATAATGATGCTTATCCATAGCCCCTGTTAAACATTGTTTCACGGCCATAATACTTGCTACTTTTTTTACAAGATTTGCTTCTGAGTGAAAGGGATTTTACCCTCCAAAATCCCAACAATTCTTTTTTTAAAACCAGTTTTTAAAAAGAATCAGCGAAAATCAGCAATGATCCTTCAAATTAGTGCTGCTATCCCTCTTATCCATCTTGCTTTTCACAGGGTTTTCCACAATTTGTTCATACCATCTAAACCCCTATTTTTGCGACCCTTAATTTGGGCTTTTATTTTTATTTACTAAATAACGAAATGCTATTTCATTATGTCTATTATTCAAACGGTACGTGACAAGGGAATGTGGGTGGTAAGTGTGGCCATTGCCCTGAGTGTAATTGGGTTTTTATTAATGGATGCCCGCAGCGGAAGCAAAGGAGCCACCGGTGGTACTGCCGAAGAAAGTATTGGCACTGTAAATGGTAAAAATATTACCTATGGCCGTTATCTGGAGCTGGAAAAAATGATGGAAGACAACTATGCTTCTCAGGGCCGCCCTGTGGATGAAGCTACCCGTCAGCAAATACGCCAACAGGTGTGGAGTCAGCTAAGCGATGGTACAGCCCTTGATCAGGAAATAGAAAAATTGGGTTTTGCCCTTACCGATAAAGAAATAGCCGACGAGATGTTTGTAAGCAATCCGCCGGAATTTTTAAAGCAGGAATTTACCAATAAAGAAACCGGTCAGTTTGATGCTGCTGCTGCACGTAACGCTATTAACCAGTTAAAAAAGCGTAAGGACGATGCACAGAAGCAAAACCTTGTAAAAATGTTCATCGATCCGTTTGTAGAAAGTTTGCTGCGCAAAAAATATTTTACCATGTTGCAGGCAAGTGCTTATGTGCCTAAGTGGATGGTAGAAAAAACAATGGCTGATAACAATGCCATAGCTAGTTTTCAGTATGTAAGTGTTCCATATACTTCTATAGCCGATAGCACCATTACCATTAGCGATGATGCAGTATCGGCTTACGTAAAAGCCCACGAAGCCGAATACAAACTGGAAGAACCAAGCCGCAGCATTGCTTATGTAAGTTTTGAGGTAAAGCCTTCTACCGCAGATAGTATTGCTACACAAACTGCTATCAGTAATTTTAAAACAGAATTTAGTACCACAGCCGATCCTGCCTCTTTTACTACCCGCAACAGCAGTGAGCTGCCATTTTTTGATGGTTATAACGCTGGCTCTAAAATGATGATGCCTGCCAAAGACAGTATACTGGCAGCAGGTTCGGGTAAAGTGTACGGTCCGTATATGGATGGTAATTCGTGGGTGCTAAGCCGCATTGTGGATGTAAAGACTTTGCCCGATTCGGTAAGTGTTCGCCATATACTTGTAGGTACTATCAATCCACAAACACAACAGCCCACAAGGGATGATGCAACTGCCAAAGCTAAAATAGACAGCATTTACACAGCTATAAAGGGTGGGGCAGATTTTACAATGCTTGCCATGCAACTGAGCGACGATGAAGGAAGCAAAATGAAAGGTGGTGTGTACGAGTTTTTTCCACAAGGGCAAATGGTACCCGAGTTCAACGACAGTTCTTTTCAGGGTAAAGTAGGCGATTACAAAGTGGTGCGTACCCAATTTGGTTACCACCTCATCAATATACTGGCACAAAAGGGCATGCAGCCTTCGTACAAAATTGCCTACATGTCTAAAAGCATTGTACCAAGCCAGGAAACAATTAATGAAGCATTGAATAAAGCCAACGTGTTTGCAGCTAACAGCCGCAGTATAAAAGCTTTTGAAGAAAATATTAAAAAGGGAAATCTTGCCCGTCTTGTAGTTCCTGAGGTTAAGCCGGTGGATTACAGCATTATGGGTGTAGGCGAAAACCGTGAGTTGGTACGCTGGATTTACAAAAATGATCCCGGTGAAGTAAGTGAGCCGCAGGATATGAAAGATAAATATGTAGTAGTAGCCATTACCGGTGCCGAAGAGGCCGGCCTGCCAAGTGCAGCCAAAGCAAGGCCGATGGTAGAGCCAATACTTCGCAACATTGAAAAATCAAAACAAATAAAAGCAAAGCTTGGTGCCATTTCTACCTTAGATGCACTGGCAACTGCTAAGGGCACAAGTGTACAACGTGCAGATAGTGTTATGTTCAGCAATCCTGTAGTGCCGGGTGGCGGACCAGAAAATAAGGTAGTAGGTCTTGCATTTAGCAAAACTGCCCTTAACAAGGTTTCTGCAGCAATAGAAGGTACTAGTGGCATTTTTGTTATTAAGCCCGAAATGGTGGGTGCTAAAGTGAGTATGGCGGCAGGAATAGATGAACAAAGAAAGCAAATGGAGCAACAGTTAAAACAATCTGTATCTTATACTGCTATTAGTGCCTTACGTAAAGCAGCTAATATTAAAGACAAGCGGTCTAAGTTTTTATAAGCGAATATTTTTAAGGTCGCAACCAAAACTAACGGAGAAGTCCCGTCAATTTATTGGCGGGATTTTTTTATAAGGGCCACAAAGTTCAAAGGCTCTAATATCAATTGTATTTACAATTTAGTCCAAACCACGAAGTGGTTCAATAATAATAGCCACGGGTCCCGAATAACCGGGATGTTCCATAAAACCCGTGGTTAAA
>JAYUTQ010000778.1:0-4726 GCA_043755055.1 Chitinophagaceae bacterium
ACCCAGTTCAGCATATTAACCACGTAATCTACTTACAATCTCTTAAATAAAGAAAGGTCATTTTTCAATGACCTTTCTTTAGATTTTTTATAACAAAACAAAATTAATAACCCGTGTTTTGTTTCAGGTTTGGATTGGCTGCCAATGCCTGATTGGGCACGGGGAATACCAGATTTTTAGCATCCAGACTTGTTTTGTACTGCCATGGTTTTAAGAACATCCCGAACCTGATTAAATCGGTTCTTCTGTGGCTTTCCCAATACAATTCACGACCTCTTTCTGCAAGTAATGTTCTTGGGTCGCCTACGTTAGCAGGATTAGCCAAGGTCATAGTAGTAAGTGCTGGTGCACCTCTTCTTGCCCTTAATGCATTTACCATAGTTAGGGCGCCGGGCATATCGCCACTGCGTCCTCTTGCTTCAGCTACCATCAGTTCCACATCAGCCAAACGGAAGATCATTAAATCATTTCCGGCAGGGTTACCATACTGTGTATAGTCTGGTGAATATTTTAGAACACGGATACCGGTTACTTCCAGATTGGTACCTGTTTCTATCATGTTATTGGCAATAACCGGTGTGTATGCAAGTGGTGCACCTTTTCTATCTTTAATGGCTACGCCGGCTTCGTTAAACTGTTGGTTAACAAGAAAGCCCGGACGCATACCAGATATATTGGTTACACCCGGATACACCCTGCCACCAATTCTTGGATCCAGCAAAGTATCGTTAGGTCCAAATGCAGTGGTACCAGCACCTGTATTAAAGCTGTTGTAAAAATCGCTGATGGTAGAGAAACCATTCCAACCAGCGTTCGGGTTGTTTGGTGTCCAGCTATTGTAATGCAGCGTCATATTCCAACGGGAAGCGATACCGGAGTTATTTGCATTAACACCCGCTGTGTTTGGATATACAAATATAGCTTCTTTGGATGCCGAATTGTTAGGATTAAAATTGTCGAAATAATTAGCACTATAAGCATATTTGGGATTGGCCATAATAGCTGTACCCAAAGTAATTACCTGCGTCATATCTGCTGCTGCAAAAGTGGGTGCAGCCCTGTTAATGAATGCACCTTTTTGTAAGTAGCATTTCATTAATAAAACCCTTGCAGCATCGGGGTTGGCCTTATCTGGTCCGTTTGTAGCAGGCAGGTTAGGTAAAGCTGCAGTTAATTCCGCAATAATGAAATCTACAGCAGCCGCACCTGATTTTACTTCAGGGGCCAGCAACAGGTTTTCACCCGGATTTCTAAATGGATATTGACCATATAAATCCAACAAATAATACAATGCTAAAGCTCTGATAAACCTAGCCTCAGCTGCCTGCGACGCGGTAGGTTTAAAAGCAAGCACATTGGTAGCATCAAAGTTTACTTTGTTCAGTGCATTGAACACATTTAATACATATTGGTGATCTGCATTCCAGGTATGGGCATGTAGTACACGCCATACGCCATTATCATCCCAGTCGCCACCTCGAGTAGGAACAAGGGCCTCGTCTGAAGTATTTTCCTGCAAAGAAAAAAGCAAATCCTGAGCCGTTAAAGGACCGCCTAAGTCTGAATATGCTGCTGCCAATAATAAGCCTGTACCAGAACTGCCAAGGGCACTAGATACCTGACCACTGGTGAGGGTACTATTTAATTCTTCTTTTAATTTGGTACACCCTGTTACCATCACTGCAGATGCAGCTAAGAGGAGTGTGCCGTTGATTAGTTTTTTATAATTTTTCATTCGCTTATTTTTTACAGGTTGAAGTTTATGCCAAAAGTGATTACCCGAGGTGTAGGATACGGTACATACTCAATAGAACGGGAAGGGTACGAATTACTGCTCTTATCAATGTTTACCTCGGGATCGAAACCAGTAAACTTTGTAATTACAAACAGATTGGTACCGCTAACAAAAGCAGTTACATTTTTTAAGTATTTACCCGTATTACCAAGGTTATAACGCAGCGTGGCATTCCTTAGTTTAAAATAATTTCCTTGTTCCAGAAAACGTGTAGAAGCACCTACGCCACTTGAAGGCTTTTCGGGTGAATTATATGCTGCCACATCAATATTGCGGCCTTGTGCAAGACCAGCAATGTTTGTAATGTTGGTGGCTGTGTTATTGTAAATAAGAAAATCGAAAGCACCACCCATGTTAAGGCCAAGCGTAAACTTATTGTACCTAAGGTTTGTACTTAACCCCATTAAATATTTCGGATTGGGGTCGCCGGCAAAAGTTGGGTTGTCTGCAATGGTTTGGTTGCCATTGGCATCGAAGCCATTGAATTTTTTGAGCTTGTAAACGTTAACCGGTTGGTTATTTGCAATAACCTGAGCAAGCGTACCTGATACACCCTGTCCATTTACCTCACCTGTTCTTACTTCAAGGTCTAATTTGGTAAGTGGATCTTTAAAATTTTTCATCAGGTTCTTGTTGTAGGCAATATTAAAGTTTGCCTCAAGTCCGAAATTCTTACGATCTATCAGGTTAGCTCCAAGGGCTAATTCCACACCTGAGTTAATGAGGTTGGCATCAGAAAGGTTAACAAACGACACTGATGACGGAGCCGGCTGTATAGCTACGGTTTGGAAAAGAATATCGCTTGTGTTCTTATGATAGTAATCTAACGAACCGTAAATCTTACCTTTTGCAAAGGCAAAGTCTGCACCAATGTTGTAAGAATTGGTTGTTTCCCACTTAAGATCCGGATTGCCATTTACAATTTGTGGTGCATTGTTAAATGAATTTAATCCAAACTGCTCTTGGCTGGCACCCGATGGAAACTCCTGATTACCGGTAAGACCGTAAGAAGCACGGATAGCAAGGTTTGTAAACAGGTTGCTGTTTTTAAGAAAATCTTCGTTGCTGGCTACCCAACGGGCACCTATAGCAGGAAAGTATCCATAACGATTATTCTTACCAAATTTGCTGGAACCATCCGCTCTCATACTTGCACTAACTACCAATTTGTCTTTGTAGTTAAATGTGGCCCTTCCAAAAAAGGATTGAATTTCTCCGGTAGGATTTGCGAAACTGCTGTATGGAACCTGTGTTTGAGCGTTCTGCATTATTTTAGTGTATAAAATAGGTATTCTGTTATCCTGGCTTAGGTTGGTATTAAAACCACGGGCAGAAACGTTACCACCTGAATAATTCGTTTTAAAGTATTCGTAACCACCAACTGCATCAATTGTAAGGTTTTTACCTAACTCCGATTTGTAATTCAATGTATGCGATATGGTTTGCGATGTTAATTTGGCATTACCAATATTAGCAAAACCAGAACCGGAAATAACAGCAACGCCTGTTAACCAACCGTCAATACTCATTTCCCTTGTACCTGCGCCATGGTTTAAACCAAACAACATTCTGTACTCTAATTTGTCAGTTAACTTATAACCAGCAGATATGCTACCAAGAAAAGCATTTACACGGCTATTGTCGTTGTAAGCATCGCTAAATGCAAGGGGATTACCGGAGCCATTACTTGGAAAATTGTATTTACCATTCGCTAACCTCAGTGGCTGAGTAGGATTCCAGCTTACTGCCGATGAAATGATATTACCTTCTGATCCAGCGGTATTAGATACACTCGTAAGTTGTTCGCCATAGTTAGCAGCAATCAGGTTAAAATCAACAGTTAATTTGTTGTCTAAAAACTTGTAGTTACCACCAAAAGTGCCTATGTATTTTTCAAGAGAAGATTTACGTAGCAGTCCATTATTATTTGAACCCAAAAACGATGCCCTGAACCTACCGGCCTCGTTGCCCCCGCTTAATGCTAGGGAATAATTGGAAGTAACAGTGTTTTGCGTAATTTCTTTTAACACATCTACATTGCTTCCACCGTTAAGTGTAGATGGTAAACCGTATTTGGTAAGAGCAGCACCATATTGGCCTGCATCCAGAATTTCGAAACGCTTCAGATAGCCTGCGTTAAAACCAAGGCTGGTACCTATTTCCATCTTCATAGGGCCCGAAGTACCTTTTTTGGTAGTAATTACGATTACACCATTGGCACCTCTTGAACCGTAAATGGCGGCAGAAGCTGCATCTTTCAATACATCTATCTGTGCTATATTATTAGGATCAATAAATAGTAACGGGTTAGAGTTGGGCGTACTTCCTAAAGTACTACCAAGGTTGGGCCTGGCAGTTCCGCCATCAAGTGGCACTCCATCCACTACATACAGCGGATTATTTGCGGAGCGGATAGATGAATTACCACGAATCTGAATGGTAGTGGCTGCGCCAGGCTGACCACTGGTATTGGTTACTTCCAAACCAGCTACTTTGTTTTGCAGCAATTGGTCTGGGGCAGCAATGATACCCTGGTTAAAATCTTTGGCTTTAATGGAAATAACAGCACCGGTAAGCGACTTTTTGGTAGCACTACCATAACCAATTACCACCACCTCGTTAAGATTAGAATTGTTAGCAACCAACAACTTAACAGTTATGCTGGATTTACCAGCCAATGGCACTTCTTCTGTATTAAAGCCTACAGAAGAGAAAATTAAAGTGGCAGTTGTAGCTGCTTTAACTGTAAACTTTCCGGCATTGTCGGTACTGGTACCAACGTTTGAATTTTTAACGACTACCGATACACCTGCTACCGGCGTTCCGTCTTTGTCTGTAACCGTTCCTGAAACGGTTTGGGCTTGCAATGCACCGAAGCTGATTGTAGCAATCAACAGTGCAAAAACCCTCTTGTAGAGTTTTTTTATTTTC
>JAYUTQ010000779.1:0-4723 GCA_043755055.1 Chitinophagaceae bacterium
GTTGCCCATTCGCATATCGCCAAAATCGCTATAGGTTCCGCTAATGATAATGCCCAATTTTTTACCGCCAATGTTCATATCTATATGGCCTGTTTTTTCAAGGTTTACCATACTGTAGCGCCCCATCGCTGATCCTGAAAATAATAGGGTATCTTTTTTAGTACTTAGCCTTGGCGATTTTGTTTTGTAGGCCACTACACCACCCAATGCATCACTACCATGCAGTGTGCTGCCCGGGCCATACATAACCTCTACACGTTCCAGCATATTCTGATCTACTGTAATAGCATTTTGTAAATGACCGCTACGGTACACGGCATTGTTCATACGTACACCATCTACCATCAGCAATACCCGGCTAGCCTCAAATCCACGGATAACAGGGCTGCTGCCGCCTTGCTGGCTTTTTTGTACAAAAATATTACCGGTGCTTTGTAGCAGGTCGCCACTGTTTTGTGCATTAGCTTTTTTTATATAGGTGTCAGTAATAACTTCTATTTTCTGGGTTATATTTTTTTTCTTTTCAGGGAATTTGAGTGCTGATATCAACACATCGGGCAGCGATGCTGAATCGCCTACCGGTGTAAACACCTTTTTTTCCTGTGCCAATGCACAGGTAGTTATTGATAAAAATAAAATTGCAGTTATGAACTTTTTCATTTTTGTTTTGAAAATTTTATTTGCGGAAATAAAGTGCATTGTATGTAATAACCATACAGTTGGGTAAACCCTTTAACATCGGGTTCTACCAAACAAATACATGCATTAAAACAACATGTTTGTTCCTGATTACAGGAAGTAATGTGTTTTGGCAGCATACATAAATGATATGCTAATTACGCATGAATTTATTATGAACATGTGCAATTAAAATCAGTGAAAATGGCTTGTGATTAAGCCAACGGCGGCGGAGTTAATACAGAAAGATAATTAACCGGAAGCCGGCGTTTTCCTGTACATCCTAATTGAGGAGTATCTATGCGAATTGCTGTAGTTTCAAGGATTACCAGCTGCTCATGGGAAATAAAATAAAATCCCAATAGTTTTACAAGTGTAGTATTTAGTGTCTTGTTTTGAGATTCGCTGTTGGCCTTTTTAATCTGTTTATCAATTTCTTTTTCTTTCTTATCGTACAAGCCTTTTATTGTGGCCAAACCATTTTTATAGGTGATACTTTTTACATCAAAAAGTGAACCTTCTACTACGATCTCTTTTCCTTCTTTATACCATTGAATTTTACTTTCAGGTATTTGAAGTGTAACCAATTGTTTGTGTTTTAATTCTAGCTGCATTTCTACCCTAACAAAAAATTTTTGCACATGAAATGCCGCAACATAAAAAAAAGGCAACATGATAAATATTGCCAATAGCAATACGACAAAAGGCTTTATGGTTGCATGTAGTTTTATACGCTATTCTTTTACGGGTAATGAGGCTATCGTTTTTGCCGCACTATCAGCCCAGTTAATAATCAACTCCTTTTGTGCATCATTCAGTTTTACTGACTTATGTAGCCAGGTGTAAGGCTTTAATGGCATCTCACCTTTCTTTACTTCTTTCTTAATTTCTTCTAACTTTTTTAGTTGCTGCTTTGTAGAGTAAGTAGCAAATTCATTAAAGTTCAACTCCTTTTTCCCTTCATTAATATGGTCTGCCAGCCACCATCCAACGGGTTGTATATTGCTATACCAGGGATATTCTGTGTTATTGCTATGGCAGTCGTTACAGGCAGTGTATAGTATTTTATTTACAGAATCCGGAACTGCTACGATGGATGAAATATTGTTAGCCACTACCACATCATTGTTATTTTTATCCGGCTGAAAAAACTGTATTACCATAAATGAAATAAGCAGCACCAGCATAATGTTTTTCAACCACTGCTTTTTTTTCTTTTGGGGCCCAAATGTGTCCTGCGTTTTCTGGCCTTTAGGTATTGAATTGTCCATAGTGTTGAATTTAGATTTACAGACTCGCTTTCTGCTTGGATGTATTACGTGCAAGATATAAGAAATTGCATTTAAAAACCAATGGCTTCAAAGGTTGTTCTGCGGATGAAATTCATCACTTTTTGGTTCTGTTCATATCAATATTTCGCCTGTCATTTCTTTGGGAATATCCAGGCCCATCATGATTAAAATAGTTGGTGCTACATCTCCAAGTTTGCCCGGTTTTATATTACCCTTAAAATCATTATCTATTATAAAGAACGGAACCGGATTGAGTGAATGCTGTGTATTGGGGCTACCATCAGGATTAATTTCATAATCGCTATTGCCATGGTCGGCTGTAAGAAAAATAGTGTAACCATGCTTTAATGCCAGTGTAACCACTTGTTCTACACAGCCATCTACCGTTTCTGCAGCCTTTATACAAGCTGAAAAAACACCTGTATGGCCTACCATATCTGCATTGGCAAAGTTGATGCAGATAAAAGAAGCTGCTTCTTTTTCAATTTCGGCAAGCAATGCGGCTGTTAATTCATGGGCACTCATTTCGGGTTGTAAATCGTAAGTGGCCACTTTTGGTGATGGAACCATAATCCGCTTTTCACCTTCAAATATTTTCTCTCTTCCGCCACTAAAAAAGAAGGTTACATGCGGATATTTTTCTGTTTCGGCCATCCTTATTTGCTGCAGCCCATTGGCTTCTATTATTTCGCCAATGGTATTGTTAAGGTTGTCTGTTTCAAAAACTACATGTACATCTTTATAAGAGCCATCATACTCCGTCATAGTGGTATAATGAAGGTGTAACATTTGCATGTTAAATAAGGGCATATCCATCTGCGTAAGTACCTGTGTTATTTCTCTGCAACGGTCGGTTCTAAAATTAAAACAGATAGCTACATCGCCGTTATTAATAGTAGCTACAGGTTGATAATCTGAGCCTAAAATAACCGTGGGTAAAATAAATTCATCGGTTATATCTGTCGCATAAGATTGTTCTATGGCTGCAATGGCACTTGTAGATTTTGGCCCTTCTGCACGTACCAAACAATCATAAGCCAGCTTTACACGTTCCCAGCGTTTATCACGGTCCATGGCGTAGTAGCGGCCACATACAGTAGCTATTTTACCGGTGGTTTGGTTCAGGTGTTCCTGCATATCTGTAATAAAACCCAATCCACTTTTCGGGTCGCAATCACGGCCATCTGTAAATGCATGGATGTACACTTCCGTCAGCCCTTTTTCAGCACATAAACTGCAAATGGCTTTTAGGTGATTGGTATGCGAATGCACACCGCCATCGCTTACCAAACCCAACAGGTGCAAGGGTTTTTTATTGGCAATAGCATAGTCAATAGATTGCAATAAAACCGGGTTTTCAAAAAAACTTTTATTCCTTATGGCAACATTAATCCGTTGCAGTTCCTGATACACAATGCGGCCTGCGCCAAGGTTTAGATGGCCTACTTCACTATTACCCATTTGTCCTTCGGGCAGGCCTACGAGTTCGCCGCAGGTAGTAAGTGTACTGTTGGGATATTTACTATACAAAGAATCTACAAAAGGAGTATCGGCAGCCAGTATAGCATCTGATGAAGGTACTTGCCCAATGCCCCAACCATCCATTATTACGAGGATTACTTTCTTTTTCATGAATGCAATTTATGTTATTGTGTTGAACCGTCTACCGTCAACCGTCCACAGTAGAACCATCGAACGTTTGCCGCCCTGCAGTTGACGGTTTACGGTAAACAGTGGACTTACTACATTTGAACGAAATTTACCACCATGACCGAACAGGAATTTGACAACCACCTACAGCATTTGGTAACAGCAGCATTACACGAAGATGTAGGCGATGGTGACCATAGCACTTTATGCTGCATACCACCCACTAAAAGAGGAAAAGCTGTTTTGAAAATAAAACAGGATGGCATACTAGCGGGGGTGGCTGTAGCTAAAAAAATATTTGAAATAGTGGAGCCTTCGGCTGAAATGAAAATCTATATGAAAGATGGCGACACCATGAAATACGGCGATGTAGCATTTGATTTGGAAGCCAGCATCCACACCATTTTAACCTGCGAAAGACTGGTACTGAATACCATGCAGCGGATGAGCGGCATTGCCACGCTTACCAAAACATATGTAGATAAACTAGCCGCTTATAAAACCAAAATTTTGGATACCAGAAAAACAACGCCCAACTTTAGATTGCTTGAAAAAGCAGCTGTAAAAATTGGGGGTGCTTACAACCACCGCTTTGCCTTGTACGATATGATTATGCTAAAAGATAACCACATCGATTATTGTGGCGGCATAGAAAATGCCATTGAAAAAGCGTACGAATATGTACAAATAAAAAAGCCCCATTTAAAAATAGAAGTAGAAACCCGCAGCCTTGAAGATGTAAAAAAAGTAATGGCCATGGGGCAGGGAAAAGTGTTTCGCATTATGCTCGATAATTTTACACCAGAGCAAATAACAGAAGCAGTTGCTATAATCGGCGAAACCTTTGAAACCGAAGCCAGTGGCGGCATTAATCTCGACACCATTGAAGCATTTGCTGCTACAGGCGTGGATTATGTGAGTGTAGGTGCATTGATACACCAGGCTAAAAGTTTGGATTTAAGTTTAAAAGCGGTGATGTAAAATGATGGATTTGATTAATTACGGATTTTTGTAGAGACGCCATGCTGGCGTCTGAATCTTACAGATAAAATAGCCTACAATAAATTTCACCCACGGGATTAAGACGCCAGCATGGCGTCTCT
>JAYUTQ010000780.1:0-32095 GCA_043755055.1 Chitinophagaceae bacterium
TTGGTATCCATCAAGCTGGAAAATAGGGATTTTTTGCGGTGGGGCAAATATTTAAGATTTTCAATTTTATAAAAACGAGCTTTAAATAGTCGGCAGAAATGGCCTTTCGTTTGACTGATTTGAAAAAATATTTTTCTTAAAAACCCAGAACCATATATTTGCAGCCCTAAAGGGGAATTAGCTCAGTTGGTAGAGCGCTTGCATGGCATGCAAGAGGTCAGCGGTTCGACCCCGCTATTCTCCACACCACTTTCCCCAAATCCTTTACCAGTAAGGTTTTGGGGATTTTTTATAATTCTACAGACAAAACTACAGACAAAACCACCATGGACGGCGGCCTCTACAAATTAGCCAAAATCTACAACGCCGGTGGCGATTTACAAAAACAGTGGTTTGTATATTTTTATCAGCGTAAAACTTTAAGTGAAAATTTTGTTCGTCAAAGATTATATGCCAACATCAATCAGTACAGGGAAAAGAAGGACAGAATGGAAATGGCCAGACTGCTCCGGGACACTGTAAACACTTGTTTAAAAAGGGGTGATTTGTGGGCTTCTGATGAGCCGGACGAACAACAGGAAATTGATGGCCGCTATTATAACTGCATAGCAGCTTTACGTGAGGTAGTTAAAAACAAAACAGATCTAAGAAAAAAATCTGGTGCCACTTATTCCAGCATTGTAAACCTATTTGCCAAATATTGTAAAAAAACAGGCATTGATGTTTTGCCGGTTACATTCATTAAAGGCATTCATATACAACGGTATCAAACTACCATGGTTGCTGATGGTTTGTCACCCACTACAATAAATAACCGTATCAGGGACCTGGGCAATTTATTTAGTAAGCTGTGTAAATTAGATATTATACCAAAAAATCCCTGTGATGCTGTTGATAATTTAAAACAAATTGAGAGTACTGTTTTTGAACCTTATACGGCTGAAGAATTGACCACAATAGCAGAGCATTTAAAACAACATGACCCTGAGTTATTTTTATTTTGGTTGCACATATATTACTGTTTTATGCGGCCTGCCACCATTGTAAAAATGAGGGGTTCGGATTATGATTTCGTCAATAAGAAAATACGAATAGCCGCTGTTGACCACAAAAACAATAAGAGTGCTACAAAGCAAATGATGCTGCCACTTTTTGAATATTTACTTGCATTTGGTGTAGATAAAATTGCACCGGGTACTTATTTATTTGCTTCAAACTTAAAGCCTGGGCCAAAGCCCGGACATCCCAATAGAGCAGCTGAAAGATGGAGACAGCAAATAATTATTGGGCTTGGTATTGATAAAAAATTGTATGCCGCTAAACATACCGGCGGTATTGATTACATAAATGCAAACTCCGGAGTTGAAGATATTAATTGGCTACAGCAGCAAATGAGCCACCATAGTTTGAGTGAAACTCAAACCTATATTAAAAACCGCCAAACAAAAATGTTGGATGAAACAAAAGCCAACATCAAGAAAATTTAAGTTCCATGAAATTTTATTGTTGTTAAGGCAGGAATGAGAGTTTAGCCCCTGCTTAGGCACCGGTCTTTTGCGTTGGCCAAAAATCCAAAAGGAAACGGAATAAATTGTGCCAGCCCGGTTCTTGCCGGGCGTGGGGGATTTTGAAGTTCAAGGGTGCGGCGTTGGGGCGGGTGGAAGGCTGTGGAAGCGTGGGCTGTGTGGGCGGCTCACAGTGTTCCAGCCGCTGTATTCTGTGCGTTGGCCTGCCGCTCCCTTGAACTTCAAAATGTGCGGTGGCTTTATGCCGTAGTCTTTTGGATTTTTGATGTGTGGCAGCAGCTTTGCCGGTGCAGGGGCTGAACGGTTGTTTTGTAGAAAAGCTTACAAAATAGGCCACCCCACTTTTAGATTTTTTAAACCTCGTACTTCAATAACAAACCCCACTGTGCCCCAAAAATATCAAAGGTTGCGGGCTGTGTGTTGGGGTTTTGAAGTTCAGGGGTGTGGCTCAGGGGGCGGTTGAAAGTCTGTGACTGGAGGGAGGCGAAATGAAGTGGCGTGGAACGATTGTAGCGTAGCGTAATGAGTGAAACAGAACGGAATGCAGCCGACTGGAAGGAACAGTCTTTCAAACGCTGTATTTTGTGCGCTGGCTTGCCACTCCACTGAACTTCAAAATGTGCGGTGGCCTTTGCCCGTTGGCTTTGGGATTTTTGATAGTGAGGCCGCTTTCAATTACCAGAACAAAAAAATAACCCACATTACGAGTGTGGGTTATTAAAACGATAAAAGCTTGACTTGTCTTTTTATTCAGTGGTTGTAAATGTACAATTAAATTTTAATTGTACACATCACCCCGGGGACCAACTTTAACTATGTCTACAACTACTTCTTCTTCGTACACATCATACAAAATTCTGTAAGAACCAACCCTGTATTTAAACCCTGCATCGTGGTTGGTAAGTGGTTCGCCTATTGTCGGATCATTGCCAATATTAATAATTGCACGCCTTATTCGCAGAGCGGTTGGCCGGTCCAGGCGTTTAATGTATTTTTCTGCATCACGCTTGATACTGAGTGTGTAGGGCATGTGTTATTCTTTAAATCCAAATTTTTTATCAATTCTTTTTTTTGCTTCCTCCCATGGAACACTAACGCCTTTTCTGGCTTGTTCCATTTCGGCTGCATCAATTAAATCTTCCAAATATTTTGCATGGTGTTTCATGCTTAATGTGGCATGTGTAACCTTACCGCTGTTATTTTTTATCAGTTTAACCCCTGCTATCCTTGCCATAATGTAAATTTTAATAAGCAAATCTACTACTTTTCCCAAATGCTAAAAAGTGGATCATGGCCGGTTTTTGTTTAACAGCAGCATCAATAGCAGCTTTCATTGTTCGGCCACGGTATATCACATCATCAATGATCAGGATTCTTTTATCCTTCACCTCAGGGGTACAAGTAGCGTTGTGATTACTGAGCAGTTCCCGGAAAGGAATTTTATTTTTAGTGGCCACTCCCTTGGCCAAAGCTTTTGCTAAATCAAATGGGGAATCCCGGCCGTTTACAGATGTAACATAATCGTATTGGTTTGTTTTAACCTGGTCGGCCAATAAAACGATCATGCGGAATAAGGAAACCTTATCATCATAAAATTTGGCACTAATAACCAAGCGACCGGTAATATTAGGTTCACCGGCACCACCAGTAAACTTACCGGTATTTTTACCACGGTATACATCGCAAGGTAATAGGTAAACATGCTCTTTTATAATTTCCTGAATCCCTGCAAGCCTCACCTGCTGCAGGTAATCTTCCTCAATGTCGTACTGTGCAAAAATCATTTGTTTGAGTTTGCACAGATTAATAACATCCTCTCTGTTGTACTGCAGCACTAAACTTCTAACATGCGGCTTTCTCCAATCCTGGAAGATGGAAAAGATATTGGCTTTGTATTCCATCCGGGATCGGTTAACATGATACAATTTTTCGATGGTGGCCAGCTTGTAGTTTTTTAAACCGGGCAAGGAATCTTTAAATACTTTTAAAAGGTTCACACAGTGGTAATTGCTCCGGATATCAATCCCAAAATATTTTTCAACAATCCCAATGTCCGGACCATAGAAATAGATAATCCCTGTTGTGCCTTGCAACAGGGATTCAAAGTTTTCTGCAGTAAGTGAATCTTCATACATCTGGCCAAACACTTTTGAAGTCCGGCACCAGCCCAGGAGAAAGATATCGCCACCGATAAACCATTCAGCATCTAAATAGAGGTCAGCCATTATTTGACTGTTTTTTAGTTGTAAAAAACATTTGGTACCTCATACCATAATCCATTTACCTTATCGTTCACAAACCGGATAGGAACGCCCACTGCTCTGCTAACAGTAATCAAAGGGGTAAGTTTGGCTCCGCTATTTGTAATGAATCCATCTTCGGTTGGTACAAGCACGATGCTTACCCCATTTCTATGCTTGTATTGAGCAAACAGGTTGAAGTCCATTGACAAGTTAACCAGGTAATTGCTGAATCGTATTTCATCGATGGTAGTGGCGCCTATTGTGTATTCATCAGCCACACCGCCATCTATGTACAATATGCGTCCTGAACCGGCAGAAGGAATACCCATAGCTGTTCTGTTAATGACCGCCACGGGATATGCTTGTGGTAGTGCCAAAGTGAATCCGGCATTGTAGGTAACAATATTAGGGTATCTGCCACGCTTGATGCTTATGTCCATTGGAATATCATTCACTATACCAAGTCCATCGTTATGGGTAGCTTTTAAACCGCTTCTTGTAAATTTGATGGCATTTCTGGCTATTATTCTTTCACCTGCTGAAAGCGCCCCTAAATTCACACTACTTAATACAGCAGTATCTAAGAAAGTCACATCAGTTAAAGGTAAATTAACAGCCGGTGATCCCTGATCATAGAAAAGCTGTAAACCAACTTCTGAATCTTTGATAAGAACTTTGCCGCCATTTACAAACAGTAAACCATTGCTGTTTGTTACTACAATATCACTTGTTGGTCTTGTTATTGGATAATCAAAGAAACACTTGTTTATCTCTATTTTGTTTTGTGACAAACTCATGTTCCTGAGTGTACAATTTTCTATTTTGCCACCAATAAACGGAAAGCCTGTTAACGTTTTACAGTTTTTAATTGAACCACTAATAGCGAAGTCATTAACAAAGTCACCGGCATTATCTATATCAACAGCACCTTGACATTGATAGTAGATTTGATATTCGGTGAAGAAACCTGTACCTCTTACAGCTTTACCTCGGGTTTTAGGTTGTGGTGAATCTTTGATAGTAAACAATCCACCCTTGTTAGTAGTTCCATCACTGATCCTGAATACATCAGGACATTCTTCCACTATGAATCTTTCAAACTTAGTGTTTAGATTATTGTGATTGTATATAGGGTGACCTTTAGCACCTTGACCTGCTTCTCTAAAAGTAGCATTGATAGTCACATCACATAATTCATTCAAACATGCTTCCGTGATTGGATATGTCACACCACCAATGGCAGCTGTTGTATTCCACTGACCTACTTTTATCTTCCTGTTATTCTGAAAATCAGTTAGCATTACATAGTCAATACGAGAGTACAATCTTACTGTCTTGCCAATATAATGGTGCATCTCATCCAACGTCCGTTGAGTAGCAGATATAGGAACGGTTACAGTTGGTGAACCGTTAGTTACAGACACTCCACCGGAGGCTGGTTCGGCATCAAGATACAACTCGGTAAGTTTTTCACCCGGGTCAAACCACATCTTAGCATTAGCTTTTGTAACATCAGCATAGTTGGTTGACAATGTTACTATGTAGTTATTTCCAGATATAACGATATTGCTTATGGTATGGGTGTTACGCTTTTTAATCTCAATTGGCGTGTTGAACACATTTATAGTGGACTTGTAGAAATGATTATTGAATAAGAATGGTGAGTATTCTTTCTCAACTATTTCAAGGAAGTATTCAGCTCCTGTTTTGGTGTACGTACCGGTAAAATCTCTGTAGTGAACTATGGCTCCACCGGTTAACTTACTATCGATAACGTGAAACTCTTTACCACATATTTTAGAAGGATCACCATACAGTTCTGAATGCTTAATCTCAAAACCAGCACATTCCAGCATACAATTTTTGAAATAGATACCTGCATGCATAAGAACTCTGTTGTGCCACAACTTAGGATTAAGGTTAGTTCCGTTAAAGAACATATAGTAGCATTTTTTTGCAGCATCCATGTAAACATCATTCTCTACATAAGTAGCTCCTGCATCATAAATTCCTCTGTATGTGAACCCGGTAACAGCATCAAAGTCATGCGTGTAAACATCTCCATAGTTACTACGAAAAGGGGCCACATTTCTGTCAGGACAGTCAATATTTATATCAGCGTAGACTTTTTGACCGTGTCTTGTTGGTGTTATGTATGCGTTATTACCTATATCTCTAAAACAATCATAAGGTTGACTTACAGACAAATCTCTCGGAAATCTAACTGTAAAGTCTTTGAAGTATTTGATTGTTTCCGTGTTAAGAATGGGCTCACAGAAAAACAATACGCAATGAAATACGTGTATTCCAGGTGATGATTGTGGGTTATATACACCAACTCTATTCGGAACAGCATAATGAACACTAAGTATTGACTTGCCTTTACCCCGACCCCGTAAACCCACATTCTTACTAAACCAGAACGGGCTTTTTTCAACGGTGTTCGGTAGTGTTCCAAATGCAGGTTTAGCAGCCCATGTCGTTGAATGAAATGGCATAACACCTAAAGTACCGGCAGGAAGTAAAGGACTGTCTTTATTATTGTCTTCACAATGTTTGATTGCTTTAGCGATGCCGTCTGTAGCATCCCTAAACACCACTGCATTTGGTACAGGGTTGCCTCCCGAAAATAAACCGGTTGTATCATTCAGAACTCCACGAGCTGTATCCAAGTTAACAATCGTTGCTACACCACTATTGATTGCAGTTATCTTGCAATTAAGACCTACCGGCATAGTGTTATAAGCAGTCCAAAGTCTGGCGCCTTCGATAACCATTGTTCGTCCTACATCGGAAGTTTTAAATGCAACCGAAGTTGGACCACTCACTCTTGTTTGATAGAAGATAGTGTCGTTTATTAATCCTAATTCATTAGAAACCCGATAACCATCTCCTACGTGTGCAGTGTACACCACTCCTATACGCACCCAAACACCACCACGAAACTGTTCTACTATATCACCAACCAAAGGAACGGGCGTTGCTGTTGGGTGCATTTGAATAATGTTTGTGGCATTTCCATCTGCGCCTGTTGTAGCCTGAGAGCCAATGATACCATTACCCCAATATCTATATAAGTTTGAACTACTGAAACCGTTCCATCCAGTAACGATGCCTTTTAAACCTATACCTTTCTTTGTAGCTGTACCAGCTGCAGCATTTACATCAACAGTGATGTTTTCCAAATCTCCTATGGCGCCAAAGTAAGCTGCTTCAATATCACCTGCGTACACCCTTTCAAAAGCACCAGCCGCTACACCTACAATGGTAGGTTTTATGTTCATACCCGCGTTATCAGCAAGGTTGTTTAACGGGTTGTAATAAAAGGTGCCGCCACCGCCATCAGACGGAGTAAAGTAACCTAATACATCAACCGTTTTATTATTGATCGGAGTTAAATCTGTATATGCTTTTAATGCGGCTATGTTTTGAAAAACAATACCACTATTACCAGGTTTAGAAAATGTTGAGAATGAGGACATGAAAATGATTTATGGTGTGTGATGATTTAGCTACAAGCTGCGCAATCCAAAACAATAGAGAAGTTGCCAGCTGCGGTAATGGCAAAGTTTACAAACGTATAGGTCTGGATGTATTGTGGATCCGGACTATGGTTGATACAAGTAGTAACTCCGTTGCTGTCGGTTACCCGGATTGAACCTGCATCGCCATAGACCTGAACCATTAATAACCCGACACCTACCGGTGCCCTACTTGTATTTTGTTGGCCGCTGGACAATGAGAACGGATGACCGCCTAAGACAATGACCGATTGCGCCCTGAATGCAACATCAATAATTTCGCCGCTGGTTACACAATTCAGGGTTTGTATGATACCGCTTTGATGTGTTATAGGGCTGAAAGTAAAATTCCCTTCACCTGAATCCCCTATGCCGCCACCGGCGCAAACAGGATCTATGCGGAAAGTATGGAGATAACTGTCAGCCGCTCCGGATATTAAATAGCTAAGTGTGTTTACCTGCAGCCGGAATGTATTGTCAATATAAATATTGAATGCAACAGCACCGGTGCCCTCCCAGGTTAATAACACATCGTTACCCTGTTGAGTAGTAGCTACATTGAAAACGACAGCACTGCAAGCCGGTGGATCCGGAATAAAACTCCATTCCCCATTGATGCTGGTGCCCGGACCATTGGCGCACTTTGAAAGAATTGTGTACACATGCTGCAGGCCATCGACACCGTTTACTTTAAGATAAGTGGATCCAATGGTATTTGTAATAAATGCGCCGTCAATAAATACATCATAGCTAACTGCACCGCTACCCGTCCAGGCAATTAATACATCGTTTCCTTGCCTTGTAGCAGTGCTCTGGCTTACGGTTGCAGCACAAGGAACGCAATACTGAAATGTGCCATTTAAAGAAGTACCACCAATACCGTTACTGCATTTAGCTACAATCAGGTAGGTATGTAAGCTGCAATCAGCACCATTCAAAACCTTAAATACATTACTTACTGCCTGAGCGGATGAATTCCCAAAAAAAATGCCATCAATAAATAAATCTGCAGTAACACCTGCAAGTACACCAAGTGTATAAGAAATCAGTACATCGTTATTATCCCGGGCTGTGTTTGCAGTTAAAACTACGCCCGTACATACACCGCTATTGTCGAAACTGAATGCACCGCTGCGGGCCGTGCCTGCCACACCATTTAAACATCTTGGAACAATGTTATAAGTGTGTGCTCCGGGAGATGGACCTGAAATATTGAAAAATGTATTTGTAGTGTTAATCTGAAATGCACCGTCAATAAACACATCGTAAGAAACAGCACCGGTGGCCACCCAACTAATTATAATATTGATGCCGGCTTGTATGTAAGACGAACCGGAAACAACAGCATTGCAAACAGGTGTGGATGCAGCGCAACAGATATTATTGAAGAAATTATTTTGTGTGCTGTCCATCCTGAAGAGTGTGAATTATGGTTTTGTAATAGCAATTTTTATTGTGCCATTTAAAGCCTGAAAAAAGAAACTTTTATTGAGGAGTGTTGTGGCTGTCCATCCATCACTTTCACCAACCACGATAGGTATTGCAGTTGCACCGTCAATACTTAAAGTACCACCTTGCCCATCAGTTACTTTATAGCTAATGCTATGAACTGTATTGGCAGCAATGTTTACAGAATCATCAGCTGTTAAAAAGATAAACTGAGGTGTGTTGTAATTAGCTCCACCACTACCGCCACCACCAATGGCATCTGCCAGTTCATCAATATTGCAAATCTGAACAATTTGTTTATTGATTGCCACCACCTGCAGGGCTTTTTGTGGTGTGCCAATATTAACACCTGCACAATCCTTTGGCTGAAATGTGGTGCTTACCCCACAGATGTCTACTTTAAGCACATTGGGGTCAAGGTCCCCGCATTGTGCATATAGTTTATCTTTAATTTCTTCCAGCAGCTCCCTGCTACTTGCTAAAGCATAATCGCCGCTATCGTAAGGTTTTACCCGTCCTGTTTTGTACATGTTCTAAGAATTTAGTATTAAGTATTTAGTACAGAGACTAGATGCTTAACTGATTTTATTTAAAGAGAACTGTACTTGAACAGCGGTGTCGTATTCGTTCTGGCTTAGTTTATGGCCATCTAAATATTTGGTAATAAGTGCGGCAAGTTTAATTAGCAATGCATCTGCTACATGCGGGTACTTTGATTTAAGGTATACTTTGAGGCAGGCCAGTTTTTCTTCTATTGAACTCTCCTGATTGCAGTTTTTAAAACCTTCAAGCAGCGGTATTGCATAATTCAGAGCATCAATAAGCCTTGCTTTTACAATGTCGTCTACACTACCCGGGATGATGACAGTGAGAATATCTCCAAGCGGAGATTGTAAAAACTTTTTGATGCCACCGGTTACATTTAATGCAAGTGCTGCATTTTCTAAAACTGCTTCACCAATACGGCGAATCAGCTGTTTAATTTTGGAACGAAATTTTGAACAAAACATGGTGTGGGATTTTTTGATTTATGAAGTGTGATTTATGATGTATGATTTTTCTTTTTGAACTTTTTAATTAAAAAAAAAAGCCTGCAGCAGCTGCTGCACCAAAGAACCATTTGAACACTGGTTTGGAGGTAATTACTGCTGCTGAATTTTTTACGATTGTTGCTAACTTATCTGTCCAGCGAATACGATCGGGCATTCCATTTGGCGTGTATTTTTTATTTACGCTGGCAGGTCCACCATTAACAGTTTTAGAAATAGAAAGGGTGTCGTCTTTATCAGCATAGAAATTGGGTTGGCCATCAGGAAAGGCAGTTTTTCGGTTACAGTTGTACCACCACCATGCAGCAACAATTACAGCATTATACATAGATGTAATTACAAGGTCCGGATTTGTCAACAATCTATTATCACCATACAAACCTTTAGAAGCAGCTGCATAATTACTTTTACCAGTCAATTGAATAAGGCCACGACCGCGAAATTTATAACCATCACCCGGCGCAGTATTACCCAAATTTTTACCTGTTGATGTTTGATAACCGTATTTTTTCTCACAATAAGCGGAGCCACCTCTTTCACTTAAAATGGTAAGTCCACCTGTTTCATGCAGGCATTGCCCCATAAAATGTTTGAAGCGCAGCGGTGTATTAATCTTGTATTTATCAGCAGCTACTTTAAAAGCTTCAACTACTTCACTACTTTGTTGAGGGGTAAGCTTAAGCCCGAGTGTTTGTATATTTTGTACAGATAACATGGTTAACTATTTTTTGCATGGTTGATTAATTTTCTAATCTGGGGCCACCACGAGGGCTTAGAAAGCTTCTGGTAATCTCAAGCCTGTTATCTGGCGCCTGCGGATTATTGGGGTCGTAAGGGTCGTTTGGCAGGCTAGGATCACGGCCGGGTAACAATGCATTGTCGTAGATGGCGCTCACTCTGTCAAATTCAATATTCCAAACTGTGTCTATAGCTACACGCGGATCATTCATGCCACTGCTAAACCATTCACCCGGACGCAATATTTTGGTTCTCATTACGGTGCAGTTGGTATTGCCCCGATTGTACATCATGTACCCATGGCATCCCTGAGCACCCCAGCTGCAGTCTTTATCTATAATCTCTACCGTTTCTGTCATGGAAAGTGAATTCCATTCTTTTGGGTCGAACATGAGTTACATTATTTTATATAGAATAAAACCACCGGCCGCTACTGCTGCCAGTGTAGTTAATTTATCAATGGTGGATTTGCTTTCTTCTGTGGTTAAAGTGGTAATAACCTTGTTGTTAGTTGCAGTATTTTTAATTGCTTGCTGCTGAATTAAGTCTCTGGTTTCTTTAGAAATTTTGCCCGCCTGAAAATCTTTATCAGCTTGTGCTATGGCATCCAGATTCCTAATCTGTGCATCAAATAGCATTTGTTTGGTTTTTACCTTGGAAATTCCATCAACAATAATGGCCGTAACACCAAGAGCGGCAACAATGGCAATTACTGCCCACACAACTATAGGTATAACACCGATGCCACTAATTGTGCTGGTTTTAAATTCTTTCAGCTGTACCGTTACCCCGGGTATCTGTTTTATTTCAAGGACAGAAAAATTATACATGGCAACAGCATCTACAAATTTTTTTCTCATATCTGCATCCATGGGCTTTTTGCTCATAACAACGAGTAAGTCAAAAGTTTTTCTTGCTTTTGCATTTAGCAGATCGCATTCTGTTTGCAATTGTTTTTGTTTGTTGATACTTGCAGCTTCGCTTTCTTTAATTCCTCTAAATTGTAGCAACATTTTGTCAGGATAGTATTTGAAATACCTTGTCTTACCGTTAACAGTTGCATACATGTTCATGCCTACTTTGGCAGCTATAGCCCTGGCTTTGGTTACGTTTTGCAGTTGCTCTAATGCTTCTAAAAATATTTCTGCAGGATAGCACCCAACAATAACCGGTGTACTTTTGGGATCATAGTATTTTGGTTTCTTATCGTAATCGAGATTTGCAACGGTTTCGGCAATAGAGTTAAAATACCGGATCGGTGTGGTGTATTTGCTAATAGAAAAATCCACCAGTTTGATTTTGTCAACGGGTGTAGTTTTATTCCAATTTGATGTTATTACTTCGCCTATCATGTATTAAGTGTTTAGCCCCCGCCGTAGCCGGTGGCGGAATTGGAAGACATAATTTAATTAAGCAGGGATTTTAAGAGCTGTACAGCCAAACTTCCATTTGATCGGATTATTTTCTTTCAGGTCTGCAAGCTTTTCTAATTGTACAACTACGTTCTGATTGTTTTTGCAAAGCATGTCTATTGCTTTCCAAATACGTTCCTGTGATGGCTGATCCAGGTTGTTGAAGTTTGTAAGTGCTTCCATGATTTACTTGTATTTTTTGACCCTATTTAGAGATAATAGGTTAATCGTTCATGCCTTTAATAAAATCCAAGCCCTGTGCATACATATCAGGATTATTGGCTTTAAGTTTTGCTAACATTTCTATTTCTTCTACCACGTTAGGATTGTCTTTGCTAAGCCCTTCAATGGCACTTTCAAAACGTTGTTGCTCATTGTCGGCCGTGTTGCCGATTTGCTGGGTTTCAGTTCCTCCAGTTCCACTTCTGGAGCTGCTTGCATTACCGCCCATCAGGCCACCTATTACATTTATTACTTCGACAGCTTCAGGCATTTTTTTTACCATTGGCCACAGAGTTGTACCAAGCCCTAAAATGCCATTTCTAAATACATTGTCGTTTGCTGATTTTTCGGCCTCCAGTGTTTTGATCTTTTCTTTCAAATCTTCCAGTTCTTTTGCTTTTCGCTCTTCTTCCTGGAATTTTTTTATTTTGGTTTCAATGGCCGTTTCAAAGTTCTCTGGTGTAACTTGGCCAATGCCCTCCATATAAAAACCGGATACTGCAGTACCACTAATGGCAGGTGTTTTGTTTTGAGCAAAATCACTCATTTCAATATCAATATCCACATCCGGACGGGTACTCCCTTTTTTGCGCATCGCACAAAAAACATACCGTCCGGGTGTAAGCCTGTCTAATCCATTCATCAGCTGATCAATGCTTGCATCAAGGCTAAGATCATCGCCACCATACACCTCAATAGCCGGGCTACCAGCTTTGCGTTTGATGTCGGTATCGAATATTTTCCACCATCTTGCATCTGCATTACGCACTACATAGATGATATTCTCTTTACCTCTTATTGCGCCCATTTTCTCTGATTTTTGATTTATGATGTATGATTTCTGATGCCGCTGTCCCTTGAAGGGGTAAAAGAAATGGTTTACTCAAAGAAAATTGTGATCACAAACACCATCCCATTTGTAATGCCAGTAGCGTCGCCCAATTCAATAAAACTTTTCCGCAGGTCAATATCCAGGTTGTTCAGTTCCAGGAATGAAATGCCGTTTGTATTACTGATTATTTCTAAAGGCAGCCGGCGTATGATCTGTTCACCTGCCATTGTTGAAAGTGTTAGGAATGACTTTTTAACGGCTGCATCCGGAACAACCTGATCACCGTCAAAACTTGCTGTAAGAGCCTGTGAATGGATTAATAGCCCTTTGAATTTTTTACCATTCAAAGTAGTCTCATTATCTGTAAACTTAAATTGGCGGCTATTTACATTGTTCACCACAACTTTTACCGTTTCGCTTTTAGAAATGGGGTAGGAGAGTTTTGCAATCATGATGCTTAATTTTTTTGTTGCCTCTATCCCCTAAAGGGGAAATAATCTGCAACGGCGTTTTAAAAATCCCCCGCCCCGGAGGGCGGGGGTGAGTGTGAAATGTGTTGTTGGCCCCTGTCCCCTAAAGGGGTAAAAGAACAAACAACGGCTTTGGTTTTGTGTGGGTGTTGCCCCTGTCCCCTAAAGGGGAAAAGAACTTACTTGCCGGTAATATGCAAACCACGTAGTATTAATACTGCACGGTGTTCGGTTCCTGCTACTGCACTGGCACCAGCCCAACCGGTAAAAGTTGCAAACTTTAAATTGATGTCGTTGGTACCGCTGCCATGGATAGTGATGTTTGGCGTAAGCATTGCAAAACCAGCATTTTCATGCTGCTGGTCGTAATTGGTGATGGCTGTTTTTTGTACTTGTGGTACATGCAGGAAACGGTGGGTGTCGTAGGCAATTAACTGCTGTACACGGTCAATCGTAATGCTCAATTCACCTGCTGTGTAAATGCTCCGCAAATCGTCGGCTGCTGTTTGCCCGAATGTGAACACGTTCGGATATGAAAATAGTTCACCATTTGTTTTGCCGTTTGCAATATCCTGCTTTAACAATTTCAATGCTATTTTGTCGATAACAAAACTGTCGTTCTTGTCAAGCCTGCGTTCTGTAGGATATACGGAAGCTCCGTCGCCATCAAAGGTTTTGAATGTAAGTACCGCTTTGGGCCCGGTGATGACAGCTTCCAGCCTGAGGTAACCTTGTACAACCGTTCTTTCCGGAAATTTGCTTTGGTTATTGATGAAAGTTGCACGGTCTCTTTCGCTTGAAATTACCTGTACTGCAGGTTGGCCATCCGGACCTACTACGCCTACATAAACTCCAAGGATGTTTTGTGGTAATTCCACAAATTGTGTAGCGTATGTAAGTGCGCCCCCTAAGAAAGCTGCTGCAGGTACATTTTTGCTGATAAGGAAAGCAGTGACAAATAATGCCAGAAACGTTCCAATTAATTTAAGATGCTTCATTGTTGTGTGTTGTAATGTGAAATGATAATTGTTAGCCCCTGTCCCCTTCCCGAAATAATCGGGATAAAAAAGGGGTATGTTAATAAACGGTTTGTACCCCTAAAGGGGTAAAAGCTTAGTTATCCATGCCACTAATGGCCGGAGCATTCATAAGGTCTTCCTGTGCGGCGTAGCTGATGTGATCCATGCCATCACTACCAATACCGGAAAGGCCGGGTACACCGAATGCACCCGCCAGGCCGGTGGCACTTTCTGCCAGTATGCCATTGGCTACATCGTTTATGATAGTTGCTTTCTTACCGCTGCCACCTCCTGCTATAGCAGGAAGAAAGACACCAATACCCAACCTGATTAAAGCACTTGTTTTGGGGTTTACTTTGTTGGCCAATGTTTTGGCTACAAACTTGGAAGCTGCAACACCTGCTACTAGCCCTGCGGCTTGCATACCACGTTCGCTGATTTGTTTGAAATTAAATTTACTTGCCATTTGTTTTTTTGTTGGTGGCTTGTTTCGTGTTACAGGTGATAACACCAGCAACGGCGTTTACATGCCGGGTGTGAATGAATTTTTTTTGAGCGTTTCGGGGTAGCTGCCCCTATCCCCTAAAGGGGGAAATAAGCATTGCTACCCCCACTGCTTAGGCCTTGCGCCGTTTGGTACGTACGCCTGCACTTTTTTTAGCAGTTGCAAGCTTTCTCTTTAGCGAATCGAGGGTGCGGCGTTGTTTCACCAACCTTGCGGCTTCCCTTTTTTTGCGGTTCACTTCAGAGATTTGTTTGCGTGTGGCAGATATGGACCGGGCTACTGCTCCGATGCTGCCTACTTTTTTCTTTGCCATGATTGTAATGGGTTTTTGTGTGTGATGAGAAATAGTTGATTAGTAAATTGGTTGAATAGTTGATTTTATTTATTAGCAGTTGCACCATCCTACAGTACCACCACCATTATTTTCGTAGTCTTCGTTTGCTGTTTGTTTTATGCGTAAAGCCAAATCGTTTGTTTCTTCTTCTGTTGCCGGAATGAAACCACTTTGCACCTCTTTAACCATTTCTTGTTTTTGCAATTCTGTGAGGTAATTGTATTGGCCCAGTTCTCTATATGCTGTAGCTGTATTGGCATCTTTTTCTATCAGTTCCGTTACTGTATCTTTTACCTGCTCCTGTTGATAAGGGGTGATGTTGCTGTAATCGTTTTGTAAATTTTTGTATTCAAAGGCATTGGCAGCATCAGCCACTACATCCGGAATATCATCTGCACCAAAATCAACATCTGCTTTTTTACCACCTAGTTTACTAATGATCCAACCGATGGCATCCATTACAGCACCTAAAATATTGCCACTGGCTGCTTTGCTAAATGTGGCAACCAAATTCAGCTTTTTACGTTCTGCATTAAATAACTGTTCTCTTTGCTCAACAGTGGTGATAGGTATATTTGGCTGTGCTGTACCAGGCAATATTTTAGTAAGCTTGCCCGGCTGTGCAAAAGCACTAACCAATGTGGTATTGGGTGCAGGTCTATTGGCTTCTTTCTTGTTGACGATTTTCTTTTTCATCTTTTTGGCATTAGGGTTGCCAATGCCACTAATACCAACCCTTTTAAGTTCTGCAGCCAGAAAAGCTTCCGGACTTTGCTGAAATCGTTTTGTGAGATTATTGCGAATGATACCCATGAAATGGGCGTCTTTCATGCCTAATTTATTGCATACGAAATTTTTAAACTTTACCGCTTTTTCTCTTTTGCGCTTCATTTTATCTGGCAGTATTGTTACTACAGATTCAGCTACAAAAAGGTATAGAAAAGCAGGTGCAGCTTTAGGAAGGTATATTTCTATAATTCCTTTACCAATTAAACGCAATGGAGTGGTAACAACTTTTGCAACAGCTTTGGTACCTTTTTTGATGCCGGTACCAACATTCTTTAAAAACTTACCAATTTTCAGTTTGCCAATTTCGGTACTACCTAAAAAGCTATCTGCAAGCCCATTAATTACATTCGGGTTTTCCATATTGGCAATAACATGGTTTACCATGTCAAGGCTTCTTTGATACCCTTCTACTTTCCAGGTACCACCCACACGCCTTGCATTATCCTGGTCTATTTCCAGTTTTTGTCTGGCCAGTAAAAGGGTTAATTCTTCCTCGGTAATTTCATCCACCGGTTTGGTAAGCTTTAGCATTCCACGGTGCGGATTGTGAGGGCTTGCGGGAATACCAGCCATGGTGCCAGTGCTTCCCAGATATACAATTTTTGGCATCAGATGATCTTCTTTGTGTGTGTAAGTTTTTTGCGTATTAAACGGACCATTCCAAACTGCATCGATTATTATTTCGGCCCCCTCCGCCCCCGGAGGAGGAACTGCAGCCAGCGGCACGAAGATGTAGACGTGTGTTGGCGTCGGGTCGTTTGGGTCGTAGCTTGTAAAGCGGTATCCATATTCAATGCCCAGGTTTTTTAAAATAGAGGCACAAAAAACAGAGAACGATTTGCAGTCGCCGCTTTTATCTGCCCACAACCTGCCCGGGCTTTTTATGAACTGGTAGCCATGTGGATCCAGTTGATAAGGGATCTGTGTTTTTACAAACTCCCAAACATTGCTGCAGGTTTCCAAAACTGATTTGCCCCTAAGTGAATAAGCAAATTTTTTGGTATAGTCAGCACAAAATTTATCGGCATTCAGTACCACAGAAATAATATCCTTCGTATTGCCATTTTCAAAAAAGACTTTGTCTTCTTTGCTTTTGGCAGCTACAATCAGATGTGTAGGATATTGCTTCATAGTATTTAGTACTTAGTATTTTGTACAGAGACTAAACCTGTGGTTCTGTTTCTGGCGTTTTTTGAGATTCAGTAGCCGGCGACGGTAACTCTTTTGCTGGTTTTACTTTAGCAGGTTTTCCGTTGACCTTTTTTGGTGTGCCTATTACCTCACGGTCTCCTTCACGGTAATATGCTGCATTGTGCATACAGGCTACCTGATAGCCAAATATTTCCCGCAATGCTTCATCCGTTTCGCTTTCGAAACACCGGCTGGTAAAGCCTGTATGAGGCTTGTACACGTAAAAGCCATTTTTGCCTTTACATATCATTACCTGCCTGTTTTGTGGGTCGTAACCTGTTTGCACTTCGTTAAAGAGCTTCTTTGCCATTATTGTAAATTGATAGTTTGAGTAAATTCCTGTTCAAAAAATCCGGTTTGTAACATACCATCTACATTCACCGCTTTTTTTGCATTTGGATTTTTTATAATACTTAACAAAGAAGCAACAAGCCCCAGGCTGTTTAATTTTGCAGTGATGGTTACGGTGCTGGTTTTGCGGCCCCCAATTTCCACCGGTGTATTGTTTTGGAATGTGGCCACCGGTGTGGTACCATAAGAAGCTTTACCAAATATGCCTGTGATGGGTACCGGTGCAGCATTCGGGTTACTTACATTGGCCACAATTACCAATACAGGGCTAAAAATTTTGCTAAAATCCGCTTTAACACTGTTCAATGAAAAATCAAGGAACTCCAATGATTTGGTTAAGCCAGTAGCTTTTTTGTATAGCATAGCTGCTGCAACAACCGCTGCAACACCCAACACTATTTTCCCCGTATTTTTTTTATTAACCATGTTGCCCCTGTTTTTGCAAATTCGCCAAAGAACACACCAGCCAAACCAAAGAGTATTACTTCTACAATATGTCCGGGACTGCTGATGAAACCCAAAAGGCCTCCAATCAATCCCCCGATTTTACTGCTGCTGTTCATTGTTTTTTTGAAGCACAATGCTACTTTCCTCTGGATGGTCCTATGGGAATTATGCAGCATTTTGGGAATAATGGTACAGTATGAAGCATTTTTTGTACGATAACAGCAATAAATATTCAGAAAAGGGCATAAAAAAACCGCCTGTTGGCGGAGTAATTCTACTGCACAGAAACGCTCTGGCATGACAATAAATGAGATTCCTAATTTTTTCGGTTGTTTCGAACTTTAGTTTTTTCTTTATCATCCAATTTTTTCATCATTGTTTCTGCTTCTTCAAAAGATACATTCATCGCTTCAGCTGTGAGCCGAACGGCCTCAGTACTGAAACCATATTCAACGGGTTTAGGTGCTTTCGGGTTTATTTTAAGACCAGCCATATAAGTAACATGTTTTGATGATGGCAAATTTACCTTTAATTACGAAAATAACATAAGTTTTTCTTCCATCTGCAGCAGTGCATTTTGCTATAACCGTACTTCTTTTTGCATTGAAAGCTTTGGATTTTTGCAGCATCTTTTGTATCTCCAAATGCAAATACGGATGTGTATTATTCTGGTTGATAAAATGATCTGCTACATGCTCTGCAATTTCACCAGTCCAGGTAATATCAAATTTTCTATTTCTGTATTTTACACTACCATTCATGCTTTAATTTTTGATGTTAGTTTTTTAATTTCAAGCCTGCCAAAAGTTTTCCGGTACTTAAATAATTTTAATTTTGCACTGTCGCTGTAAAGCCTAAAACGGAGATAGTGTAAAAGAGCAGTCCACCACAAAAGTTTTGTGGCATAGATCCCTTGGGTAGTAAGTCTGTAAATGCCATTTTCAATAATGATGGGGAATTCCATTTCTGCATTGCCCATTGGTTTGTATAAAGTCAGATAATAAGTTTTGCTTTCCTGCCTTGGGGAACGGGTAAAAACTTTTTTATTATTTATCATTTGAAAATATTTTTAATGTAATGCCCGTCATAAGGCGTAAAGGGCAATGCATTTATGCAAATAATGATGCCGCTGATTAAAGTAAAATCGTTGATCCCATACAGGTATAAGCTTACAAGCAATGCAATATTGTTTGCAGTAATGCCGGCAAGGGCTATAGAGGTTTGTACCGCCCTTTCCAGCAGATCAAAATTTCTTACCCTTACATAACCACCAATAGGCAACCATCCCAAATGAAAATTTGTATTGCCTATTTTAAAGTGTAATAAATCGAAGCCAGGATTAAAAAATATAGCCACATCGTCCACCGTTTTTCGGTAGCATTTTGCAGCAATAAAATGACCCATTTCGTGAATCAAAATTGCAAGTGTATACAACAGAAAATTTTGCATTAGCTAATACGGTTAAGAATGTCTGTTATGGAATAGCCATAATATGTTGTATACTCTTCTACAGTAATTCGCTGTTGTTGGTTTTTACCCAGGCTATCCCACACCATTTTGATTCTTCTGCTGGCTGTGGACCGGCTGCAGTTTTCTATTTGCTTTACATGCTTAATGCTGATGATCAGCGGAGGAGTAGGGTTTTTCACAATCGGTACTTTTAATGTTTCTTCTTGGTAGCGTTTATTGATAGGCAAAATCTTTTTGCAACCTGCATCGGTATTGGGTATAAGCATTTCTGATGGACTTACAGGCGGTGTAGTAAACGAAGCCGGAACGGTACAGATTCGGTAGAGGGTTTGAAGGGTATTGTTTTGGATAGAATCCTTAATGTTTTTTGTGTTTCGTGGGTATACGAACCACGGCAAACACCACATTATTGCATAAAAAAACAGCCTCGACATAATATAAATTTTATGCACGGGCTGTTTGGTAACGCATCGAAAGTAAGAAAATAATTTATAGTAGTTGTGGATAAAGCTTCTCAATAAAACTTTGTCTTACTAAATGTTCATACTCCCGGTCTGCATCAAAAGGTAATAGCATTAAAGTTTTATATAAGCAGATGGCATGGGCTTTGGTCAGTTGAATTTTTACCACCGGCTTTGTAGTATTGATTAATCTTTTTTGCAGGTAGGCTTCAATATCTGCTAAGAGGCTGTTGATCACCATAGCATTCAGGTACCCATCATTTAATTCACGATTCCATGCATATTCTAAAAGCTTTGTTTCTTTTTGCAGATTGATGTATTTGAAAAAACTGTTGTACAGTGTATCGAGATAGCTACGTGGTGAAAGGAAACTAATCATTTGCATTAGTGATTTTTGATTTTGGAGATACGAACGAGATTAACCGTTGCCTAGCATTGTGAAACCTGTTTCTTTCAATTGATCATAAAACGTTTGTTCTGAATTTGGATTAAAAACATAAGGCAAAAAAACTTGCATTATTTCTGCCTGTTCCAGATGAATCATCGATAATTGTATTTGTACCCAGTCGCTAATTATTTTCCATGCCGTACGCTCAGCCTGTGCCATAATCCGCGCTTTAGTGTCTGCATTTGGTCGTTTTATTTCAGACCATAGAACATTATAACATGCGTTCACTCTTGCAGGTAATTTGAAAAATATTGGTTTTGTATTGATGACCATACGGAACTGAATAGCTACACATACCTGATCATTATATTTTTTACTGATATCTGTTGCACCTGCCTGCACCAAACATTTTTCAATATTGCTTATAGATGTATGGGCGGGTACTGTGGAAGAATAGTTTTTTAAATTGATTGGCATGCTTTCTTTTTTTAAAAAAAAATAGTTTATTTGAGAAATTTTCTTTTATGACGACTGAGTATTTATTTAATCAATGGCAAGAGCTGAATCACTCTGTTGAAGACTTAACAGAATCTGTAAGGGATTTAGAATATAAATACAATCAAGAAGTAAATAATTTTGACGATTCTGTTTCATCCAAGGAACTTGATTCAATCATTGCAAATAAGAATATTCTTGATAGCACTCGCAGAAAACTAGATCAGAAAATCACTCTTTTGGAAGAGGCTATTTCAGAACTTAAACGTCGGTTAGAAATTGTAGGTGTCAGAATTATAAAGTTTCCATACGGAGATAATCGACTTAGAAGGGTATTAATATTAAACGACAATGATGAATTTGAGACAACTATTGAGTTATAATTCCTTTAATTTTTTTTAAACCTTTCCTTTCCAGTTAGCAGAATTTGTAAGAATGCCCCAGTAAACTATTTTACCAACTTTTGTGGCTTCACCTGCCATAAGGCAGCTTACCGCCACATCGTTCGGAAAATTTAGGGCTTCTTTAAACTGTTTACAAAGGCAAGCATTATTTGCTTTCAGGTTATCCATTACAGCTGCATTGCCCCAACGTAATTCAAAACCATCATCGTCTTTTGCGATGTACCAATCGTATGGGTTTTCTTCGTCCTGGAAGATGGCAATTTTATCGCCTGCAGTAAACCCACATTGTACAGAAAATTGTTTATTTAAAGCTATAACGCCATTTTTAGAAAAGCTTACAGTACTGGTCCCTTTGCGTGGGCTGATGCAATTTGTCGTATCGAATTTTATTAGTTTCATTCTTGTTTTTTTTTGTGTGGCTCCGCCGGATTGCGAAGCCACCGGTTATTGTTTTTTTTGGATTGTTGCAAAGCCTTTTAAACATCAACCAGGCTTTTTTTCTTAGATTTTTGTGGTGGTATTTTAATGGCCGCCTCCGGCTCCTGTACTTCATCAGCTTCAATGGGGTCTGTATTCCATACATTCCATTTGCCATCTTTTATTTCTGGTTCGCTGATTGCCGGAGCCGGGTTTTCTGTAGCATTTATTTTACTTTGGATGGCATCAATTTGCTTTTGAATATTGCAACTACGTTTTCCTGATTTGTGCTCCTGATCCGTACTAATTTCAACAACCGTTTTGGTTATCCATAAATGAGCGACCTTCATCATCGCAGCAGCTTTGCCATACTTGTTCCAATCGCCGTATATCTTATTTACCATTTTATCATTCATGGCCACCCGAATCATATTGCAGGTAAAATCAGAAAATGCAGTACTATCCAGATCGTTGAGGTGTTGGAAAAGCTCTATGTGATTGTAATCGTTTGTATCGCTACCAATTTTACTGTGGGCCCATACCCTCGTTTTGTATGAATACTCTGCCAGCATGATCACTAAGGCAATCCATTCGGCTTTTTGTAACGGATCCTTTTTTTGTATTAAAACAGGTGCCAAGGAATCAGCTACCTGAGCATAAATTTTTTCCCGGTCCAGTTCTTTGTTGCGTTTTTCTTTGTCTTCTAGTTGGGTGATTTCTTCTTTTAGCAATGCGGTTTCTTCGCTATTGCCATTCGCTATATTGGCCTGTTTCCTGTCTGTTACAATTACATCCACCGTTTTACCTTTATCGCTGTAGCCACACACAACAAACGCCTTTTTAATAAGGCCGCTGGCTATTTGATTATTGTATTCTTCAAGCTCTTGATTGTAATCGGCTACTTCAGTTTCAAAATCCTCTTTGATGCTAGCTATATAAGCTTGTCGGTCTTCTTCGGTGTCTTCTTCGTCTTTATCATTTTCCCAATCATCTGCATTTTTTAAAAATGTATCCCAATCATCAACCGGTTCCGGTTTACTTACAATTTCAATATCACCGGAAGCAATTACCACACGCCCCAAATCTTTTACTTTTTCTATGCTTTGGTTATCTTCTTTATCTAAATAGCCTTTTGTGCTTACAAATAAAATTTCCGGATTCGAAGCCACCGATTTTATTTTTTGCTCGTAAGCCCTTTCTGTTTTTATCTTGAAACAAAGGCTGTTGTGGCAGATACGTTTTTTGTTCAGGTCTTCGAACAACAGCGGGTTATTGGCACTGTTAAACCTGCAATTTCCACAAGTGCCGGCTTCCTGGTATAGTAAAGGATCTTCTGTTTTAAAAGTAGCATCACCCAGATTACACAGCTCTTCTTTGATATAGTAGTTTATATTGTCTGTCATCTGCCAATCCTTTCGTTTGTTCCAATCTTTTGGCGCCACATTTTCGAGGATCCCTTTTTGCCCGGCACCATCCAGTCTGCAAAGCTGCATAGCATCTTTTAGCATTAATTTGTTTTGGAATAGCATTTCCTGAAAGCCTGGTACGAGATCATTTAGTTTAAGCCGTTGTGCAACATATGTGGCACTTTTACCCACACGGTGTGCAATTTCTGTAATGTCGAATTTGTGTTGATCCTGCAAGCTTTTAAAAGCAGTGGCTTCCTCCATAGGCTGTACATTTTCACGTTGCAGGTTTTCCATGATTTGTATTTCCAATGCTTGTTCATCGGTTAAAACACGGATGGTAGCAGGAATGGTTTTTGCCCCTGCAGTAATGGAAGCCCGGTACCTGCGTTCACCACACACAATCATGTACTTGGCTTTACGGTGGTCTTTAATTTTAGTTTCTGTTAATGGCCGTAATAATACCGGCTGAAATACGCCTTGCTGACTTACAGATGAAACAAGTTCAATCATGGCCTGTTCATCGTAGTAATGGCGTGGCTGGTTGGGATCCGGTATGATATACTTGATATCGATTTCCGGTGCTGTAGGAAAAGTAGTTTGTGACATTCGTTTTTAAATTTTAATGGTTAAATATTTCTTGTTGTTCAAAACCTTTTTTGCCTGTATTTAGCTTTACCGGACAAATGAAAGTCTGGTACTCCGGGTAAGGATATTTTACTTCGGCTTTTGCTTTTTCGTACAGGCCTTCTGTGTGGCTGTTTACTAATACCTGGGCTACAAGCTTGCCATTGGCAATCCATGTATTTACATAGTAATTAGTCATAAAATCAGATGATGATTTTTGATGTATGATTTATGAAGTGTGGGGGCTTATGCCTACTCCGGGAGAAGGGGCCGGTGTAGTTGTTGGGGTTTGTACGGCCTGGGTAACAAGCTGCTTAAATTGGGTGGGTGTGGGGATGGCTTCAAGTTTCCAGGATTTATCTGGGGCGTAGTTGATTTTGTAGTGTGCTTTTTCGTTTGTAGCTGTAAATTTTGATTCCTGCCATTCTACTAATTCGCTTCCAACGTATTTTCTAATTTCTTTTGAAATCCATTTGCCGGTTTCGTCCCGGTGTGTTTTGTAAAACAGAATGGCTGTTTTAAATTCTCCTTTTAGTTTTTCTGCCAGTGCAACTAAATCGTCATATCCTTTTTTTCTGTCAAATATTACTTCCGTAGCATGTTGCCGGTAAATCTGCGCTACTGTAACATTCGATTCTTTGCCATAGTACCTGGAGTTTTGAGCTTTGCCCTTTCGGGGTTTTTTGTAGCTAACCCATAAAACAAACCGGTAATAATCTTCTTTGTACCTTATTTCCCATTCATTTAGCTGTTCCTGATAGCTTTTTTGTTGCTGCATATGTTTTTCATTTTTTTGGCGAAATGGGTGGTATTGTACCTCTACGAACCACTACTAAGCTTTACGAACCACTACTAACCTCTACTATCAGGTTTTAACTAGAAAGTATCCATATTTGTAGTTACCAATTTTTACCCGATGGGGGCGGGGGCCGCACCCATCCGCTAGGCGCTGGCTTGTTTTAAGCCCTTTCCGGCCGCTCTTTTTTCGATTGGATTCATTGGTTGACCTGTTTGTGTAGTGGCTGTAAATGCAACGGCAATGGGTGTAATGTCATCGCAGAAAACCATGAGGGTGCTCTTGTTATGCTTGTTCCATTTGCTCTGCTTTTCGTTGGTGCTGCGGTCGCATGTAAGAAAGCTAACCCTGTTACGTTCTTTGCTCTCTACCACGTTGTGTTTTACTGTAACCAGATTATATTTTACCAGTACATTTTTCATGTAGCTAACGCTACTGAGCCCTTTGTATGCATGATCGTTCTGTATGCCCTTAACGCCTCGGTTAATATCTGCCCGGCGGTGGTGTATTATCTCATAAATGGCTGACCCTTCTTTGAAGCTGATAGTTTGAAGCTGGTACAATCGCTGCTGAAAGAAAACTCCGTTTTCGAGTTTCTTCCGGTCGTCGTTAAAGTAGCGCTCCATTTCCTGCATCAAAGACTCTTTGAGTAACGGATTTTTTGTTATGTGATAATTCAACGCCTTGAGTTGTTTCAACTTAGCGTTTTGTATTTCGTCTACCCTAATCAGGTATTGAAACACCTGGCATCCCTTGTGGGTGGCCGTATCGTAAAAAATGGTAGTTGTGCCTTCATATTTTATGTCTAATAGTTCAGCTGCTTTTTGGTAGCTGACCAGCGTTATGTTTTTTGTTCGTTTGGATAACTGGCACAGGCCTATACCTGCCATATGGGCTAGCCTGGCACGCAAGGTTTTTTCGTTGCATTGCAATACGCTTTCTAGGTCGCCTGATTGTTTGGTCCATTCTTTTATGATTGATGATGTGGTAAGACTTTTTAATATGAAATATGCCGACCATGTTTTAATGTCCCGGTTGGTGTAGTATTTATTGCGGAGCTCACGGCGGGCTACTAATATTTCGGGGGCACCTGTTAGTACGGGTACTTTGTGTAAGGAAGCCCCCTCCGCCCCCGGTGGGGGAACTGGTGGAGCAGTTTTATTTGTATGTGTGGGTGCTGTATTCATATTTAAAAAAGTGCCGGTCTTTCCCGGCTGTCAGGCTCCACCAGTAGCCATAATTTATTAAAATAAACAGGGTGTCCGACGGTTTCTGTGAGGAACGATTGTTGCCGCAATCGCTTCTGTACTTATGCCTGCATCCTTACGGGTAGCAGCACCCTGTTTATTTTTTACCGGTTTCGATTTTAGCCGTAGGATCTGTGACCGGTGACAACTTTTACCCGTGCTGCAACGAAAGGATTCGAACCTTTACCTGCCATTTGAAAAAATCAACATGAAAAAACAACTGGCAATGCACCGATTTACAACACGCTGCAATATTTGCCCGGTGTGGAAACACCAGGCCTTTTTAACCTTGCCCCTTATGAAAATTCTTTTTCTATTGATTTGCACACATCATCCATAAAAACCTTTGGGTCTGTTGCATCTGCTTTGGTTAACAGTTGCTGCAGCTTGTACATAGTGGCATTTATTGTAGCAATGCGTTTGCCGTAATATTCTTTCAGATATTCCTTTGCCTCGGCTGTGAGCTCTGCCAGATGATCGGTTTTTTCTTTTTGCTCTGTGGCTTCTGCAATGCCGCTGTTGCAGCATTGGGCAAGCAAGTGCAATTCTTTTTTACTGAGTTCTAATGTGCATGTAGTGTCCATGGTTGAGTTCGTTTAATAGGTTGGTAAAATCTAATTGCATGGCAGCGGCTATATCGCTTTCCCGTTGGTATATTTCCCGGGTGTACACCATTATGCGATGGTCTAAGAAATTTTGGTGTTCATCACTTTTGGCAGTTTGCTCCAGATAGCTGTTACGTATAACGTAAAGCGTGGCCAGGCTAAAGGTTTGTAGTGGTTGCATGGTAGTTTTATTTAAAATGTTCAATGGTAATTAGTGCATCTATTTTGTTAGCGTCTTCGCAGGCATCTATATATCTTGTAAGCTTGTGAGCATTGTTTTTAAGTTTGGCAAACATGCCTTTTTTGGATAATGCCGCTATGTAGCCCAAATGAAGGATGCGATGCTGTCTTTCTTCTGGTGTTACTTTTGTTGCTTGTTTTATTTTGCCATTATTACCCACTACCATTACTGGCCTTAACGCTTTGTTTTCGGCTTTCAGGGTTTGGTTTTCTTTGGCCAGATTGGCCACCATTTCCTGCAGTAGTGTTATGGTTTGTTCGGAGGTGATGGTTAGCGGTATTTTTTAATTTGAACCAAAAAATTTTGGAACCACTCCGGGTCTAATCTTACCCACTTATTTTTTCCCGGAAAATGCTGTTCTAATGCAGCCCCAATAGCGTTGGATTCGCTTTTAAATCGATTGAGGAGAACCCCACATTTCTTTACTTGAAAAACACTCATTTCTTCAATGGTCATTTTTTCGATAGTGATGTATGACATGGAGTAAACTTTTAGAAGATTACTCCAGGCCCCACCCTGTGTGTATTAGGGTGGGGGTACCGGAGCGGATTGGATTGGGAAAACAAACCAAAAAAATTAGGCTTTGCCTTTCATGTAGTTGAAAGATGCTTCGATAACATGTTTAATAATTGTGGGATTTTTTTGCTGTACACTCTTTGCGAGTGCAGACATTATTTCAACCAGAGAAACCGGATTGTCTTCACCCAAAGCTTCTACTACTTCGCTGAGATAAGCAGGTATCATTCCAAGGCCTTCCCCATTTGCATTAGTAATATCCAAACCCTCCAAACTTACTTTGTCAGCATTAGAAGGATCATGAGCAGGCACCATTGATTTTAAAAATGAAGCTGCTATGGGAATAATCATTTGCATTATATCATCTAAGGGGCCGGGCTTCTTTTCTTTTAACGGTAGGGGATCAGCCGATTGGCTTATTTGGTTGGCCATGGCAAATAAGATGGCTGCAAAGCCTAACTGAACGGTGGTTTCGTTTCTTGTGATCATTGTTTTTTGTTTATATGATGATTAGGTGTTTTGCGTTTGGGGCTTTGCACAATGTGGATGGCCACCCCCTGCCATTTCATTTTATTAAAGAGAATGAGCCAGATTTTTAACTCATCATTTGTTAGCCTGGTACCAGTGGCCAGCAATTCGCCAGTGGCTGTGTATAGTGCCAGGTCTTTAGGCATTGGTTATTGTTGTTAAAAAATGCAGCTGTGGACACAGCCGCCCCCGGCTTACATTTGCGGTAACTAAAAAATACAGCGATGAAAAAACATATTACTAATGTGCTTATTTCTGGCGCCGGTGGCTTATTTACAATCGGCGTCATGTATATAGTACCTAAATTTTTTACTATGAGCCACACTGCTATTTGGGTGATTTGCATTTTTGCCGGCATACTTGTTACTGCTGGCATATTAGCTTTGATTGAACTGTACCAAAAACATCAGAAAAAAGCTAAAGACCATGTAATGATGCTTTATAATCAAACGTACGAGCAAGCCAGAAACGATTTTGAACGTTTGAACCGTCGTATTGCTGCTCTCGAAGCAAAAGCGGAAAATCTTAGTTAACCGCTGTTAAATGGGTCGCATTGTTTTAAAATTTCTTTTGCGATCAAAATTTGCTCGGCAATTAATTGCGCTGGAGTTAGTTCTAGAGCATGCCAAGAGTACCCTGAAAAACGTGCTGCACACAGCATTGCAGTTACATACTCTACTTTTGTAAGGCCGGGTCGGTCGCCCAACGTATTGGGAAAAGCGGCATTACTAGCCTGCCAGCTTTTTAGCCGAATTTTTGCAGCCTCAACTTTTTCTTTTAAGTAAAAAATATGCCTTTCGTCTTTAGAGTTATTCATCTCTTTTGTTAGTCCGGATATTATTCCTTGTAGCCGCTGTTCTTCCAGTTGGTATTGGCTCATTTTTTTTAGTTTAAAATTTATTCTACTACAATTACCTTTTCATTTTTTTTGCACCAAACCAATTGGCCAAATGGGTTGAAGGCTCCTATTTGTTCGCCTTTTACTAATGCAGATTTTTTAAGTATCAAGCCAAAAGGCTGTGTACGAAATGCAGACATCCATGGCAATTGGGCTAATGCCATTTGATTGTTGGAAGTGAAAACGGGGTTACTCATTGGGTGTTGTTTTTTTAGTTTTTAGCTTGGGCCCCCGCTGTACATTGCGGGGGCTTTTTGCTGCTGTTAACTGCTTGCCCCTATTTGGGTAGGGGTGTTTGGGTTGAACCCGGCCAGCCCTTAAAGCCGGCACTTCTCACACTTTAAACCAAATCTGCATGAAGAGCCTTTTCATCAGAATTGCTTTTCGTTACCTCCACTATTTTGCTTTTAGCATTACTATGAGGGTAAAGAAGAAGTAACACACTGCCCCCTGCCTTAGTCTGCAGGGGCTTTTTATCGCCAGGAGATAAAAAGATTTCTATCGGCGGAATTGGGAATAGTCCACTCCATTGTAGTAAATCCTAAATTTTTAAAATGCTCTTCAACGGCTTTTACCAGATGTCTTTTAATCGTGATTTGCACTCCGACATGGCCGTCTGCTACATTGTCTTTAATCGCTTCGGTAGCCTCTTCTATTCTTTGGGCTAATTCTAAGGCATGTTGTGCGGCAGTAAGTTTTTCTGCTTCTGCTCTGGTGAGTTGCTTTTGCATAGGGCTGGTTATTATTTTACTAAATGATAATCGGGGTTTGGTTACTTCCAAGAGATTTGAAGATTTGTTGCCTCAATCATGTAGCCTATCCTTTGTGTTATTTAGGTAATTAATTTTTTAGAATGTTGACCTTTGCGTTTCGATATTAATTTTTTGTAGCTCTAAGATTTCACTATAGAGGTTTATTAATCTTTTTCTCAACTCGTCATTTTCCATACACACCTTTCGCCAGTGTTGATATACCTGAGCATACATGTGGTCCCAGCCGCAGCCGCATTGATTCTTTTCTGTATTATTTTTTTTGGTACTCATATTGGCAAAAAATGGTTTTCCTAATTGATAAATGGGGTTTACTCTTTAGCCCATACCGTGGGCGGTTTTTTTGCGTCTTGCCTTAAATTATTATCTTGGTGCGTTTATGGGCTTGAAAGACCCAAAAACAAAACAGGCTCACCCGGAGAACCGGAGAGCCTGTTTAGCGAAAGACTTAACCCTTAAAACACTACGGAGGTTGTTGTTTACCAAACAGCCCATGCCTATGCATGTGCCACCACCGTATTTATTTGAAGCAATACCCTGCCTGTTGGCCGGTGATAAAGCTGATAATGATGTTGATGTGTTCATCGGAGTATGTCTTTCGAGTGTAAAAGTGATACAAATATTTATCACTTGCAACTTTATTGATAAAAATATTTATCAAACAATAAAATATGATAGAAAGAATACATCAATTCATTGAAAAACAGAGCATTAGTAACAGAGAGTTTTATAGAAGAACTGGGCTCTCAAATAGCTATTTGAGTATGGCCAAATCAATCGGAGGTGATAAACTGATAAAAATTCACTCCGCTTTCCCTGAAATCAATATGGATTGGGTTGTGACTGGTAGGGGGGAAATGATTTATACAAGTGTCACCTTTAAAACAACTAATACGATGGAAGAAAAAAAAGAGTATTTACATTTCGGTACATTTCTACGTGCCTATTGTGATTATGAAAACATGGGTATTGAAGACATTGCAAACAATTTAGCATTACCACAAAAGGACGTTTTGGAAATATTTCGTTCTTCATTTGTGAAAATGGATTTTATTATCCACTTGGAAGAAGAGTTAGGTTTTAAAATCTATCGATCAAAACCTAATAATTATTCAACTGGAAAGGAATCAGATACTGACACAATTAGGGGAAAAGCTGTAACACAGTATTTTGTTGATAACAATATTTCTATCCATACCGAACATGAAGTGCTGCCACCAGGTTCATTGTTTTATTCCTTAGACTTTTTAGAATTTTATATGAAACTGCACAAAAAAGGACTTATTAAAAAAGCTGCTTAAAATTGGTTTGGGCAAATACTGTCATACCCAAACAAATAATCAACTGAGTGGGGGAGTAGTGTATTTAGTGTAATGTGGTGATAAGGTAGAAAACATAAGTCTGTAAACATTGACGTTTCTTCAATGAAATCCATCTTTATACCCAAGAGTGAATAACTTTTACTAAAAAATGTAAAACTTTTATAAAAATTTCAAAAGTATAGTTGTAACTAAACCTAATGCCTAATTTCACACTCAAATTAATAGAATCTGTTACTGGTAAACAAGCATTTTACCAACTTGTAATAGATAAGATTGGCCAGTTAGATGCATTTGAAAAACAGCTTGAAACAATATATGAAAAGGATTTTAATCGCTTATTGGCCATAATGGATAAAGTCTCTAACAACGAACATGTTCCAGGCACCCAATATCATCTCTTAAAGAATAAAAAGAATGACCCGAACCCATCCAGTGAATTTAAAAGCGGAGATTTAAGAGCCTATGCATTTAAAACTGATACCGGAAAATTGATAGCTGTAGTTGGTTATAAGAATCAACAAAAACAAGATATCCGTAAACTAGAATCTATCAAACAACAATTTATTGCCAACAACAAAATTGCAAATCATGACAAGAAAAGAATTGCTAAGTAGCCCCGACTATTGGGTGTACCAAATTCAAAACGAATTATTTCAGCTAATAGATACTTACTTAGAAAACAATAAAATTAGCCGAACTGATTTTGGCCAAAAATTAGGGGTTACCAAAGGTTATGTTTCTCAGGTATTAAATGGCAGTTTTGACCATAAAGTTAGTAAACTAGTAAGTTTGGCCATGGGCACCGGTAAAGTGCCTTGCATCACTTTTAAAGATTTAAAACAAGTCATTGATGATGACGCTCAAGGCATTACCTACAAACAAACCCCTAAACCTACAATTTTATTAAATTATACACCTTCTAAAACTGGCATTACAACTACCATTCATTTAACTAATAAAAGTGTTTGTGTGCATGAAAACCAAATTACAAATTTACAAGCCGATTTATTGAGCATTGAAAATGGTGAATTTGATTATTGAAAATTATGACTACAAAAGAAACTATAGATGTAAACATGGCCATAAGGAAAATGAGGGTGTTAAATTTTCATCAGCACATTATTCCAGAGCCTACAAAAATGCCGAGGCCAGAAGATTTTCTGGTGGATTTACAATTTGCGTTTTCACCAGTTTTTAGTAAAGGTCTTTTTACGATTGCGGTTTTTGTTGATATTAAATTTAGTGAAACCAACGATGTAACAATTCCTTTAGTTAATAGTACAGTAGAGATAACCTATGAGATTAAAGAACTTTCTGAAATTGGCAAGCCTTTATCTGACGGTAGTTTTGAAATGGAAGATGAATTAATGAAAGCTTTGTTAATAGAATCAATAGCAACTGTAAGG
>JAYUTQ010000781.1:0-4715 GCA_043755055.1 Chitinophagaceae bacterium
GGCTGCATTAATACTGGCAGGGTCGGGGCCAATTTTAGCAGCATGTTTTTTTAGATAATGATTAACCATGCCGCCTGTAATGCCGGGCTGTACAGTTACCGATTTGCCATCTGCTGTTATTGAAATGTTTCGCCAGTTTTGGCTAATGTCTACCAAAATGCCATCGGTAATGCACTGCCCCGAAAGGCTTGTGCCACCCGCCCGAAACACAAGCGGACATTGGTGTTGGCGTGCCACTGTAAACAATTGCTGTACTTCCTCCACATTTATTGGCTGCACTACGGCCCTTGGTGTAAGGTGGTAAAACCCAGCATCCGATGCATAAGAAAGTACATCAATCAGTTTGGTTTTTACTCTTTCCTGAGGTAGTATTTGGCACAATGATTTTATTAATGCATCCATAGTTTTTCAATCGGCGGTAAATTAATCTGCATTGGTCAAATTAAAATGGATTTTCCTTGTTTACCTGCAAGTATTTATAGGAACAAGGCCTGCCCCGCAGCATTGCGGGGATGACACGGAGTTGAAGGGTAAGAACGAATTTTTTTGTTTTGAAGTTCTTTTGATTTTTATTTTCATCAAAATTGGTATCACAGAAAATCCAATATATCCGTGGCATCAGTGTTCGTATCTTAATTGCAATTTGCTATAGCACACTACAGGATGCCGGAAAAATATTTTCAATTATCTTCCTCATCTAAAAATTGTACAAACGATGCAACGCCGAAAATTTCTTCAGCATACCGGTACCGTAGTGGCCGGTTCTTTATTAGCACAATCCTTAAAAGCATCGCCATTTGGTACAGGTAAAAAAAAGGTGGCCATGGTAGGCACAGGCGACCGTGGCACAAGTATGTGGGGCCGCGATGTAATTGCCGAATTCAGCGATATTATTGAGTTTGTGGGCCTGTGCGATATTAACGCCGGCCGTGTGGAAACGGCTAAAAAATTATTGAAGGTTAGCTGCCCCACCTTCACCGATTTTGATAAGATGATGAAGGAAACCAAGCCCGACCTGCTGATAGTAACTACCGTAGATGGAACGCACAACGAGTTTATTGTTAAGGGCATGGAATATGGTGCCAACATCATTACCGAAAAGCCGATGACGATAGACGAAACCAAATGCCAGCAAATACTGGACGCCGAAAAACGGACAGGTAAAAAAGTGATGGTAACATTCAACTACCGTTACTCACCGCACCGCCAAAAAATTTATGAGATACTCCGTAGTGGCGCTATTGGTAATATCACTTCTGTTGATTTTCATTGGTACCTTGATACTTCGCATGGCGCCGATTATTTCCGCCGCTGGCATCGATTGCGTAAAAACGGCGGTTCGCTTTTGGTGCATAAAGCATCACACCATTTTGATCTGCTGAATTGGTGGATAGAGAGTGACCCTGAGGAAGTATTTGCCTATGGTGCTCTTGAAAAATATGGTAAAAACGGGCCGTTCCGTTCTACCAACTGCAGGCCTTGTCCGCACAAAGGCGAATGCAAATTTTACTACGACATTACCAAAAGCCCACGGCGGATGCAGATTTATGCCGACAACGAAAAGTACGACGGCTACCTGCGGGACGGCTGTGTGTTTAGAGAAGACATTGACATTTTTGATAAGATGGCCGTACAAATAAAATACGCTAATAATGTACAGGTAAGTTATTCGCTTACCGCCTATTCGCCTTACGAAGGTTACCGCATTGCATTTAACGGTACCGAAGGCAGGGTAGAGGCATGGATTAAAGAAAGCCAGCCCTGGAGTGAAGAACCCTTTGATGAAATACACCTGACCAAAAACTTTGGTGAAAGAGAAATTATAAAAATATCCAACAACGAAGCCGGTCACGGCGGCGGCGATGCCCGCCTTCGCAAACAAATATTTAACCCCGATGGCAAAGACCCATACCGTCAGGCCGCAGGCAGCCGCGACGGCAGCATGGCCATACTTGTTGGCATTGCCGCCAGAAATAGTATTGACAAAGGAATGCCGGTAAAGATTGGGGATTTAACAAGTTTGAAACCAAGAGTGGTGAGAGGGTAAGGAATTTATGGATGCATCCTGTAAAGCGTTCTAATGTTTATAAAACATAAGAACGTTTTTTTTGTGCTTACATCTTTCCAACATTATTAATAACAGCATCAATTTCGTAAGCACCAGCCGGAACATTATTTTCAAACACCATAAAATAATGGATTTGCTGGCTGCTATATTTTGTGTAAAAATTACCCAGTTTTATCTTTTTATCGGCGTTTAAATGTTCTCCTTTAGTTTCAATCATGATGATTTTTTTAGATTGGGTGTAAACGATGAAATCCGGATAGTGATTGATGTTGCCATTTATTTCAAATCCTTTGCGGCTAAGGTTTCTATGCCAAAATTCGATATTGTCCATTTCTTCTAAAGCCCCTTTCAATTTACTTTCCAAACTGTTTACAGCTTCCTCTTTAGCGTATAAGCCAAAGCTGCCGGAAGGCATACTCCGTATCAGGGTAATACTCTCAGGAAAATGGTAAGAAGATTTAAGAATTATCTTACCCATCGTCAACCGCTTTTCAAATTCTTCCTCAGCATGTTTATTCATAAATTCCTGCACTTTCTTCTTTAGCTTTTCTGCATATAGTTCGGGGCTTTGTTTTAATTCCGCCAGTTTTTCTGGTTCTAAATCTTCAATAACTCGTTGTGTATATTTTTTTAGTTCTGGCTGGCTGATGGGTGGCATCTTGCCCATAGCATCTATAACAAAACTGGCAAGGTTTGCAAGTTGTAAATCATTGCTTAACGAGTTGATATGCCGTACAATGGCATCCCTTGTTTTAGCATTTATTTTTACTGCCTGTGGCAAATATTCTTTGTTGCCCTCTGCTACTAAATCCACTTCTCTAATGTTCACAGTAATACTATCAAAATTAATTTTTGTTCCTTCTTGTGATAACTTAAAATTATTCAGCAGCCATTCCATGTCTACCAAAACATGATCTTCATTTTGTAGCATACTTTTTTGTTCATTAATACGAACAAACTGTGGTATCGAAATTTCTTTTACCAGTTTTACGAACTTTTCTCTGATTGTAATAGGCTGCATCATTTCTGGCGTTAAGGGTGTAGTGCTTAAATTATCTTCATCTATATTATTTACAATACTTTGAAGTTTATCATAACTGTGCCCGGCCTTTTGTTGAATGGCTTCTATTACAGAAACAGTGGTTCTGGTTCCTGAAACGTAGTTGTCGTTTATTAATTCATCCAATGACTTTTCTTTTTCAGCGCCGTCACCAAAATCAAGGTCCAGTGCCCGTTCTTCAGCCTGATTAATCATTTCACCTTTTTCAAATTCAATGTTTACAACCGCTGCATCCCGGCTGTTAAGCTTATTAAAACCCTGCTTGTTTAATGCAGCCACAATGGTGTCGAGTGTTTTTTGAAAATCGCTATTGCTCGTAAATACATAACTCATGTTAAGCATTTTGTCTGCCTGCACAGTAGCATTGGGCAAGCGTAATATCCTGCCCAAAATCTGTTCTACTTCTACTGGTGTGCTACGGTTGGCAATGGTGGCAAGTATGTAGGCAAAGGGACAATCCCAACCTTCTTTCAAAGCATTTACTGTAATGATGTAGCGTATTTCACAGCCTTTGCTCAACAGGTTTCCCTGCTTTATTTCGTTGATAGTGGCAGTTTTTATGGCAATATGTTTTTCGTTAAGACCATACACTTTTACCAGTTTTTCTTTCAGTTTCTGGTATGTTATATTGTCTTCATTGCCCCGGCTTTGAGCCTGAAACAAAACGATAGGCCGTATATAATTGCTGCCATTGGCTTCACTTTGAATGGCAATTTTTTCCAGATTCCTTTGCAGCGTAATGGCACTGTCTATCACATCTTCTGTGCGGTTGTGGTTATACACTACCACCGGCAGCTTAACCATATTTTCTTTTTTTAAAGCCATGCTATCAGCTACGCTGATGATATTGCTATTGTCTTTGGGCGTAGCAGTAAGGTCCAGTATAAAACTTGGATTGATGTCTTTTAGCATTTCCACACTTAACCCACTTTCGGCATTGTGGCTTTCATCAATAATGCATACGGGGTTTAATAAACGGATAACGTTTATCAAACTCATTTCATCTACACCCGGCTTATCCAGCAATAATGTTTTGTCGGTATCGGCATTAAAGAAGGAAGCATAGTTGCTGTTGTCCTGATACGATTTGCGTTCTTCCTTATTGGTTACCCTTAGCGAAGCGTAACTCATAACCATAATGCTGATGTTTTCTATTACTGTTGTGGCGTTAAAACTTTGCGCATCCAGTAATTCCTTTTTGTCGTACACTTCCACCCGGTGGCCAAATAAATCGTTGAGTTTTTGCCGGTAAGGATGCGATGGATTTTTGAGGTTTTTCAGCGTTTGTTCCAGTATAGAAGTGGATGGCACCAGCCACACCACGGCTTTTTGCAAGCCTTTATGGTATTGGGTAAAAACGGGTGCCAAAGCATTGCAAGCCAAAAAGGTTTTGCCCCCGCCGGTAGGTACTTTTATGCATACATGAGGACATTGCGGAATGGTGTATTTGTAAGGCGGCATCCCTTTAAAATCATAGCTCGTAACCGGCAAACCTTTGGCTGCCCAATGCTTTTCGTAGGCCAGGCCAATATTGTTTTCTTCGTTTAGCAAACCGAGAAAATTTTGCAGGTCTTCGATGATTAGACT
>JAYUTQ010000782.1:0-4708 GCA_043755055.1 Chitinophagaceae bacterium
ATGTCGTATTTGAGGTAAGATACACCATCCCATTTGGGCACAATAAGTAAATCGGTATATCCCTTTGCTTTGTAGTTGCTTGTGTCCACCCCTGCAGGAAATTCAAAAATGATCTCTTTACTTCCTTTTAAAACATCTTCAAAATAACCATTAGGATCGCTGACAGCAATCTTACGGCTCTCCTTTGTTTTCATAGACAAATAGGTCGCACCTGCGAAAAACACAACTAATACAATCGGTAATAAAAATGTGGAAATCAGAAACATTTTATTCCTAACACGGGTGCTGTATTCCCGTTTTATTACAAGCCATATTTTATTCATAGTAATAAGTTATTAGTAGTTGAAATGATTGGTGAGTTATAGATTAGGGATTGAGAATTGGGGATTGGGAATTGGTTTTATAAACTACCAATCCCCAATCCCTAACCCCTAATTAATCCCTAACCTCTTCTTTTTGAAACTGTCTTGTTGTAGGCGTGCCTTCTACCAGATTTATAAAAATATCGTTAAGGCTTGGCAGCACTTCGTTAAACGAGTGGATGCTTACGTTATGACGGATAAAATGATTCAGTACATCGTTGGTAGTAGTACCATCTGCAAGTTTTAAAAATACCTCTTCGGAGCTGTGGTCTACCACTGTAAAAATGGGGGTAAGCATCTGCTCCGGCAGCGTATTGGCTCCAAGCTTAAAAAGGTTTTCCTTAAAATCCTGCTTAATCTGTTTTACCGTTCCATCCAATATTTTCTGGCCCTTGTTTACCAGTATTATCTGGCTACAAATTTCCTCTACCTGTTCCATACGATGGGTACTAAAAACGATGGTGCTGCCTTGCTTGGCCAGGTTAAATATTTCGTCTTTTATCAGGTTGGCATTTACAGGGTCAAGGCCGCTAAAAGGCTCATCCAGTATGATTAATTTGGGGTTGTGCAATACTGTAATTACAAACTGCAGCTTCTGGCTCATACCCTTGCTCAGGTCTTCTACTTTTTTATTCCACCAGCTTTGCATTTCTAGTTTTACAAACCATTTTTTAATGCTTTCCATAGCATCGTTTTTGCTCATGCCTTTCAGCTGTGCCAGATACATGGCCTGTTCGCCAATCTTCATTTTTTTGTAAAGGCCACGTTCTTCCGGCATGTAACCGATGCCAATGATATCGTTCAGCGGGTCGAACTTCCGGCCATTGAATTGGATGTCGCCGCTATCGGGGTAAAAGATGCCGGTAATCATCCGTATCAATGTTGTTTTGCCGGCACCATTGGGGCCAAGCAAACCAAAAATGCTGCCCTGCTCTATGTTAAAGCTGATATCGTCCACCGCCTTTTGTGTGGCAAAATATTTTTTGAGATGCGATACTTCTAAAATGTTGCTCATTGTATGGCGTAGTGTTTTGGTAAAAATAATATAGTTAGCGGTGTCGTAAATTAATTTTGATGAGGGGTGAAATTTCTATTTCAATTGGATTGTACAATTGTTTTACAAATACGTATCAATTTTTCAACTTCCCCGCTACCATCACTGCAACCCTTTCCCCATCTATGGCTGCACTTACGATGCCACCGGCATAGCCTGCGCCTTCGCCACATGGATACAGATTATGTATTTGCGGATGCTGCAACGTATCAGCATTACGGGGAATACGTACCGGTGATGAGGTACGGCTTTCGGTAGCTACAACCACCGCATTATTGGTAAGGTAGCCACGCATTTTTTTACCAAAAGCCTTAAAGCCTTCCTGCAAAGCGTGGAAGATAAATGGCGGCAACACCGTTCTTAAGTCTGCCGAAGCAAGGCCGGGTAGGTAAGAACAAGCTGGCAAAGAAGCTGACGTTTTTCCATTAACAAAATCTACCATCCGTGTAGCAGGTGCTACAAACTTTCCGCCACCAGCCTCAAATGCAGCCTTTTCTACCATGCTTTGAAAATGCATCATCAGCAACGCATCATGCTGTACGCCAGACGCTTGAACTTTGGAACTTGAACCCTGAACCTTCAACCCTGAAACTTCTTTAACTGCATCCGCTATCTCCACCTGCACCACCATGCCACTGTTTGCATAAGGATTATTTCTTTTGGATGGGCTCCAGCCATTTACCACCAATTCGCCGGGGTTGGTAGCCGCCGGGGCTATAATACCACCCGGACACATACAAAAAGAAAATACGCCACGGGCCGCTACCTGCTGCACTAAACTGTAAGATGCCGGAGGCAGAAACTGATCCCGTACACTACAATTGTATTGTACTGTATCAATAATACTTTGCGGATGTTCTATGCGTACGCCCAATGCAAATGGCTTGGCTTCTATCAGGATATTTTTGGCGTGTAGCATTTCAAAAATATCTCTTGCCGAATGGCCGGTAGCGAGTATTACTGCATCGCCTTTAATCGTATCTCCATCAGCTGTTTTTACAGCCGTAATTGTTTCATTTTCCAGAACCAGATCAATCACTTTTTTTTCAAAAAGAAATACACCTCCACTGCCGGTAATATGCTGCCGCATGGCCGTAATAATCTGTGGTAATTTATTGGTACCAATATGGGGATGTGCTTCATACAGCACATTTTCTTCGGCCCCAAAATGATAGAGTATTTGTAGTATACGGTCTATATTTCCACGCTTGGTACTGCGGGTATAGAGTTTACCATCGCTGTAAGTACCGGCACCGCCTTCGCCAAAGCAGTAGTTGCTTTCGGGGTTTACTTCGCCAAGTTTATTAAGTGCGGCAAGGTCTCTTCGCCGGGCCCGTACATCTTTGCCTCGTTCTAAAATAATGGGTTGTATACCAAGTTCTATTAACTGTAATGCAGCAAATAAACCTGCAGGGCCGGCACCAATAATAATAACCCGGCTTGGTGCATTGGTAACGTCTTTATAAGAGATTGCTACATGTTCCCGATTGCTGAAAGGCTCGTCTACAAAGGCTTTCAGCGTAAGATTAATCCAAACAGTACGGCTGCGGGCATCCATACTTTGCTTAATAATATGGTACCCGGTAATGTTTTCATTGGCTACCCCTTCCGATTGTGCGATGGCGTTTTTAATCGCCGCATCATCAGTTGCTTCCGTAGGCAGCAGGCGGAGTGTAATGTTTTTTATCATTAAAAAGTATTTAGTACAAAGTATTTAGTACAAAGACAGCACCCCAAAGTTGTAAAGTGATTGAACTGTAATCCAATTTGAAAAGAATACAGCACAATTTGTTTCAGTCTTTGTATTAAATACTAAAATCTCTATACTTGGTTCTTAAAACGGTAAATCGTCCGGTGCTTCGCTTGGTATAAAATCAGGAGGCATTTGAGATTGGTTTACTGCTGTCTGCATCATATTGGCACTTTCCATCCGCCATGCATCAAGGTTGGTAAAATAACTCGTTTTGCCATCACGTTCACTTTTATTGCCTTTTAGGTTAAACTGCACTTTTACTTCTTCGCCAAGGCTAAATTTCCCGGGCAATTCGGTTTTATCCTGCACACACTGCATTTTTATAAAGTTGGTTATCAGGCGACCATTGATTTCTTCGCTTTTTTCTATAACAAACTCTCTTACCTTAAATGTTTCTGTACGCTGCATGGTATCCGATACAGATACTAATTTTCCTGTGATTTCGTAACTCATAATTGAAATAATTTGGCCAAATCTATCAGCAATTTTTTAGTTTCAAATTTTTTCTTTGCATTCTTTGTTGGTAAGTAAATCATTGTACCTTACCAATCTTGTTTCTCCCCCTTTTATGAAAAAATTTATCATATTTCTCCCCATTGTCTTGCTGTTTGCAGCCTGTTCGCAAAAGGTATATGTGGCCAACAATCTTGCCTATAAAGGCTACCCTATAAGGCCGGAGGCAAAAAAAGACCCCGCTATCGTAAAGATGCTGCAACCTTACAGCGACAGTGTGAATTCTACTATGAATGGTATAATAGGCACCACTACTACCGCTTTAGATAAAGGTGGTGTGAACGGAAGCCTCGGCATCTTTATTACAGACGCTATGTTATCCGCAGCAATAAAGCAGTATAATAGAAATGTAGATGGTGCGTTTGTAAATAGCGGCGGCATCAGATTAACGCAAATAACTGCAGGGCCTATAACAACCGGCAAAATTTTTGAACTGATGCCTTTTGACAACCTGCTTATTTTACAGGAAATGACGGGCACCCAATTACAGGAATTTTTAGATCATATTAGTGCAAGGGGTGGTTTTCCTACGGCAGGTATTACCTATGGTATACAAAATAAAAAGGCCGTAAACGTACTGGTAAAAGGCAAGCCTATTAATATGGCTGCAAATTATACCATAGCCAACAGCGATTATATAGCCAATGGCGGCGATGACTGTACCATGCTGAAAGTTTTGCCGCAAATAAGTAATGGCTATCTTATTAGAAATGCTTTAATAGATTACCTAAAAGAACAAACGGCCGAAGGCAAAACCATAAAAGCCAAAATAGAAGAGCGGGTTAAAAGAATGGAATAATGAGAATGCAACCATTTTGGATATTATATTATCTTCTAACTTTTAATTCTGACTTTTCTAAAATTGATTTGTGGATGATATCCAAAAAATAATTTTGGGATTTTCAATTACTAAAAAAAATAATTTCAATACATGGACCGCAGAAAATTTATTAGGAATACCGCTTTTACAGGCGGAGCTTTTTTAACAGCCGGGCTTATGCCGGCAGAGGTATATGCGGCCACCAA
>JAYUTQ010000783.1:0-2142 GCA_043755055.1 Chitinophagaceae bacterium
CCACCACGCTGTCTTTTAGTAAAATCTTTTGTTCGTTTTGCATATACTTGCTGTAGTGGGCAGTGGTTACGCTTTCTGTTACAAGGCTATCTTTAAAAAAATCTACATGCAGCCCTTTAGGAAATTCCACATAAGGCGAATCGGTACGGTAGTTAAGCATCAGTGGTGCGGTAAGGTGGGCCTTCATTTTACCACCCTGACTCATGTAGCTGCTAATATTCTTTCCTTCATCTACCTGTATTTTCTTTTTATTAAGGGCTGCTACTTCCTCCATATCATTTTCGCAGCCAAACAAAAAAATACAGCCTGTTAGTAAGAAGGCTGTAATTTTTTTATATAGTTGCATATTTTGCATGAAGGAATGGTTGTGCTATTTGCGTTAGGGATTGCAGCGAAAATCTTTTTTGGCCCTGGCCCCTATCCTCTATAGGAGTAAAAAAATGGCCAAAAAAATTGTAGCGAAAAGCCCGGCCCGCCCGTGTTTTCGGCGGGCAACGCCCTTAATTTGTTTATTGGTTAAAGGGTTGTTTAGTATGAACTTTACTATGATAAGCACGGCTATACTTATCAACCAATCAACTTTTCAACCAACCTTACTCATATCTCCGCTTTTGGAACCAGATATCGCTAAGGCTAAGGCCAAGGTGAAATTTGAAAATATTTTCGCTCAGGCTGCTTGTGTTATCGCCACGCCTGCCTACCTCGAAGCCAAGATTAATGGTAGTAAACTGATTGCTGTAAAAACTGCGGCGCTTAACCGGTATGCCTAATCCAAAAGTAGCTGCATACACAGGTAACTGTATGTTCCTGGCATTTACGTAGTCTTTACCAAAATAAAAACCTACACGGTAATTAATTCTTCCGGCCAGATTTTCGCTAATAATGTTCGGCGTTAGCTGTGCACCAACCCTTACTGTATAGCTATTTTTTACCTGGTCTTTTCGGCCAAAGAAACTATAATCGTCCCAGGCTGTAGCATCGTACTGTACGCCAAGCATAAACTTTTCGGTTTTGGTAAGTGTATCGTTTTTACCAATCATAAAACCTACACTATAACTCTTTGGATATTTTATATCGCCGGTTACACCTGTAGCTACAAATACACTGTCTACCCTAATGGGTGCACCACTTGTTTGATCGTAATTAAAGGTTTCCCGTACCAGATCCTGATTGGCCTTAAGAATATGCTGTAGTGCATAAGTGGCGCCCAATCTGAAAAAGCCATTTTTGCCCAATTTGGCATCGTACTGCAAACCGGTTTCAGCAAAAAAACTGCCAAAAGAAGTGCTCTGGGCCGAATTGGATTTGTAGTAGGGAACAGAATCAATAAAAATGCGGCGGGTACTTATTTCCTGTTGGCCAAAATGATAACCTATGTTTCCACCGAGGCTAAGGCCACCTATTTTAAAGCCAGTCCCAATAAAGGCTTTGTTGCTGCCGCCACTGCCTTCGTACAGGCTTAGGATACTGTCTTTAAGGGTTTGGGCCACGTTAAGCCTTTCTAAACTTTCTACTTTATAATTAATTTTTGTAGCCGGCCTAAGGCCGAAAGCCATCCCCCAGGTGCCTTTTTTATTAAGCGGCAGGCCGATGGTAAGGTAATTAAAGGTAAGGTTGGCGCTACCGTATTTGTCTGTTTTGGCACTGTTACGCAGGTTGCGGCTTTCTATTTCCAAGCTTACATCGAAGGTGGTGAGGCCGATGCGGCTATAACTGGCCGGGTTTAAAAAATTAACCGACTGCCTGTCCATATAAGCGGCCGAAACGCCGCCCAATCCTTTGTTTACCACGTTACCGCTTTGGTTAATATCGCCAAGGCCATAACGGCTGTAAGGGCTGTTTATTTGGGCAAAAGAAAATAACGAAACGCAACACAGCACAGTTAGTAATGCACTACGTAGTTTGGTTGGTGTTGTTGATATTACAGATAGCATAAAGTCCTTTAAACAATAATTCGGGGTCGGCAAATATCTTGTTTTTGAGGTGCGAACCCAAATGCATGGCATCGCCACCGGTTAAAAGCACGTTAAATGACCGGTATTTTTGCCGGTAAGCATCTACAAAACCATCAATTTCCATAGCCATTCCTAACACTACGCCGCTTTGGATATTGGTTTTAGTATCGTACCCAATAAGCGGTAC
>JAYUTQ010000784.1:0-11116 GCA_043755055.1 Chitinophagaceae bacterium
TCTTTCAAACAACACTTGCAGGTGGTATTTTCTTTTTCAATAATATTATTACGATTAGTAATGGCGGTACAGGTGCCAAGCATTGTATTTACATGGCTACAACCACAACAGGTATGCTGGCCAATTACAATAACTACGTAAACAATGCAGCTGCGGGTACTAATTCTATTGGATTTTTTACTGCCAATCAACCAACCTTAATTAACTGGCAAACAGCCTCTGGTAAGGATGCCAATTCTATCTCAAGGGTTCCATTTTATAATAGTCCTGCCACAGGTGATTATGCACCAACCAATGCAGGTGTAGATAACCTCGGAACGTTTGTGGATGTACTAACCGATATCAGGAATATTACAAGGAGTGCCACTACACCAGATATGGGTGCATACGAATTTATTGCGCCGCTATGTTCGTTACCTGTATTGCCGGGCAATACAAGGTTTAACGATACTACCGTTTGTCAAAATGTTCCGGTGGTACTTAATCTTTCAATTGGTGCATGGGGCAGTGCTCAGGAATTTCAATGGCAGTCTTCTACATCTGCCGCTGGTCCGTTTACTAACTTAGGTTCGGCCAGGGCATATCCGGATACCACAATAATTTCTACCATTTCACTGTATTATCGTTGTGCGGTTAAATGCGGCGGCTCTACCGAATTTTCAAATCCATTGTTGTTACAGGTAACTCCTTCATTACCCACAAATATTTACACTATTAATAAATTATTACCAACCAACTATCCGGCTACAGGTAAAAACTTCAATAGTTTTAATGATGCCAAAGCGGCAATGAGTTGTGGTATTATTGGTGGTCCGATTGTTTTTAACGTGGTATCTAATTCCGGCCCTTATGTAGAACAATTAAACCTTGACAGCATTGCAGGTACTTCGCCTGTTAATACAATTACTTTCAATGGTAATGGTAATACTATCTCTTTTGCATCAGCCAATACAAACGAAAGAGCGGTCATTAAATTAAACGCCGCTGACTATATCAGATTCGACAGTCTTACCATAGATGCATCAAACGGTACTTTTGGTTACGGTATTCAGTTAATAAACAGAGCAGATAGCAATATTTTCCGTAAGTGTAAAATCATTAGCTCTACCACTGCAACCTCTACCAACTTTGCAGGTGTAGTTATTAATGCTACAGATGCTGGCCCGGTAGTTACCGGCAATACACTTTGCGATGCCAACGTATTTGACCGTGACTCAATTATTGGTGGATTTTACGGTGTTACACTGGTTGGTGTAGCTGCCCTTCCAATAGAAAATAACGTATTTACAAATAACGTAATTACAGAATTTTACTCTACAGGCTTCTACGTAGCAGGCACACGTAATACTGTAATAGAAGGTAATACCTTTACAAGGCCTACAAGAACTACAGCATCAAACCCGGTGTACAGTGTTCATGCTACCGCAGTATTAAGTAATAACTTAAGGGTATCAAAAAACAGGTTTACCAAATTCTTTACTGCTGCTCCGGCAAGTGTAATACCATGGTTTGGTGTGTACCACAATTCTATTGATGCAGTAGCCGGCTCAGAAAATGTTATCTCTAATAACTTGTTTTACGATTTGGATGGTAATGGCTCTATCAATGCCCTGTATAATACCGGATCTAATAACGTAAGGTATTACCACAATACCATTGCACTGGATCATGCAGCAAGTACTTCAACTGCTGTAACACAAGGTTTTTACCAAACAACTTTAGCTACAGGTATTGAACTTAAGAATAATATCATTTCTATTAGAAGAGGTGGTACTGGTACTAAGCATGCCATTTATTATAATACAACAACCAGCGAAATAGAAAGCAATAACAACGACTTTTATCTAAAAGCTCCGGGTGTAAATAATTTCGTAGGATTCCATGCTGCCAATCAGCCAACTTTAGCTAACTGGCGTACAGCCAGCGGAGATGATGCTGCTTCTTTAAGCATTGACCCAACTTATATAAACCCTGCTGCAGGTAATTATGCTCCGGGTCTTTTACCACTCGATAATAAGGGTGTTCCATTAGGTATTACATCCGATATATTAAATGCCGGACGTAGTGCCACAACACCGGATATAGGTGCGTTTGAATTTGCACCACCATTATGTACTACACCACCTGTAGCCGGAACTGCTTCCGTTACACCAAATTCCGGCATATGTCTTGAAGCGCCAATTCGCCTTACATTAGTTGGTAACTCACCTATTGGTACTTTACAATTTCAGTGGCAGAGTGGGCCTACAGCTACCGGCCCGTGGACGAACCTTAGCCCTGTTCAGTACACACCTGATTATGATACAGTAACTACTGTAAATACATTCTACCGTTGCGCAGTTTCTTGTAATACTGAAACCGTTTTCTCAAATGTAGTATCGGTAACGCTTAATTCTGCACCAATGGCAGGCGTTTACACCATTAACCCTGCCGGAGTTGGTGCAAGAAATTTTACCAATTTCCAAACAGCCGTAACTGCTATGGCTTGTGGTATAGCAGATAAAATAATATTTAATGTAACGCCGGGTACTTACAACGAGCAAATAAGGATTCCTTATGTACCGGGTACATCCACAGCCAAAACGGTTACTTTCCAAAAAGATCCGCTTGCTTCCGGAACTGTAACGCTAACTACTGCAGCTACATCAGCTAATAACTATACACTGCGGTTAGATAGTTCGAGCAATTTTATCTTTAATAATCTAACAATTTCAGGTACCAATCCGGCATTTGGCAGGGTAGTAGATATGATAAACTCGGCCTATAACGATACCATTATCAATTGTATTATTACGGCACCTGTAACCAATGTTGCTGCCAACACCACGGCGGGTATTTTTGCCACTGCGTTTAGAGGAAGAAACATTATGATTAAAGGCAACACCATTACAAATGGTGCCAATGGTATCTTTATAACCGGTACTTCTGCAACTGTGTTGGCAGAACCGCTTACTATAGATGATAACACGGTTTCGGGTTCTTTTTCTCATGGCATTTATACGCAGTTTACCAAAAGGCTTAAGGTACGTGGCAACACTGTAAACCTTGGCACACCACAGGCTGCCAACAGTGCCGGTTTATACCTTGACTTTGTAGATACTGCTTTTAGAGTTACGGGTAATACAGTAAATATTAATAACAATACTGCCGGTGCTTACGGAATCAATATCCTAAATTCAAGATCGCTTTTTGCTGATTCTTCCATTATTGCAAGCAATAAGATTATAGCAGATAATGGTAATACAGGTGCACTTTATGGAATCGGTACAACAATTTCAAGAGGCATTAATGTTCTCAATAACGTAATCAGCCTTAACAGTACTGGTGCTGCTGCAATTGTTTATGGTTTTTATCATCTTAACAATACCGATGCTATAAACTATCATAACAACAGTATCAATATTCGTGGAGCATCGCTTACAGGTTATGCCGGTTATTTTAGTCAGGTAGCTAAAGCAACTTTTAATGTTAGAAATAATGTGTTCTCCAATATTGGGGGTGGCAGGGCATTGTTTGTAAGCAACCCATCTAACTTTACGGCAGATTACAATATGCTGCACACTACAGGTGCTGTATTGGCACAAACTTCTACAGGCACTACTACCACATTTGCTAACCTTAAAGCCTGGACCAATGCATGGAATTGGGATCGTTATTCCATCTCTTATCCTCCGGCATTTGTAAGCAATACAGACTTGAGGCCTAATGTTACATTGCCAGCCGCATGGGCCATGCACGGAAGAGGTACACAGATCAAATACAACACCTACGATTTTAACAACAATTACCGTCCGGATTCTCTTACAGCAGGTGTGCCGGATTTGGGAGCGTATGAATTTTTCCCAACCGCACTGCCTAGCGTATTGTTGGCTACACCAGCTACACCGGCACCAAATACTACCCAAACTTTCTCTTACGGTACAGATACGGTAATGCGGATTACATGGGGTGCTACAGCGCCACCAAGCATTGGGGTAAGAAGGTACTCCGGCGTGGTTCCATCAGGATTGTTACAACCGGGAACTGATTCCATGTACTTCTATACAAAAGTGGATATTCCGGGTGGGGGTAATTACCCTTATGCTGCACAGCTGTATTACATTAACCCATGGCAGGGCTCTATACCATCCCAAAATGTTATAGGTATGGGCCGTACCACACCAAGTAATGCATGGGTAGTGGGCGCCAATAGTAAAGTAAATGTGGCCCGTAAGGAAATTAGCCAGGACGCCATTATTTATCTGGACAGGTTTACCGGTTTGGTAAATCCGTTTGCACAACTTGAAAGTGAAGACAGCAGCAGCAACCGTGGTAAAGATTTTTGGGTAGGTTACCAAAGAACAAATGGTTTTGATGCCAATACACAAAATATGGTGGTGTATATGGGTTCTGCTACGCAGGATGCCAACGTTACAATTACCATTGAAAATACAGCCGGTACACCTTGGATTAGGAACTATATCGTTCCTGCCGGTACTGCACTATCAAGCGTAACCATACCAAAATTGGGCGCCGATGATGCACGTTTGCTACAAGAAGGCAAGTATGATAAAAAGGCCATTCATATAGTAAGTGACGTGCCGATTGTGGCTTATGCACACATTTATGAATCAGCAAACTCTGGTGCTACTATGCTAATGCCTACATCTGTATGGGGTTATGAATACTATACTTTGAGTTCAAGGCAGAATTATAGTAATGCATCTTACTCAGCCTTCCATATTGTGGCTAAAGATGATAGTACATGGGTAGAAATAAATCCATCGAACCTTACAAGAGGTGGATGGGTGCCAAACGGTGGTACGCAACCAAACGGTAACTATCTGGTAAAACTAAATAAAGGCGATGCTTACCAGGTTTTAGGAGCCATTCAGGCAGGTTCAGAAGGCTTTGATCTTACAGGTTCTTACATAAAATCAATCGGAAACGGACAAGGCATTTGCCATCCGATTGCAGTATTTGCCGGTAGTACCCGTACTTATGTAGCCTGCAATGGCGGAACAGGCGGTAGTGGTGGCGATTTGATTATTCAGCAAATCTTCCCTTACCAGGCATGGGGAAATAAGTATTTAACTGCACCCACAAGTAATGCTACAGGGCCAAATGCAGGAAGTAATATGACAAACCCTTACCGTGTATTGGTGAAAGATCCGACTACAATAGTTATAAGGAATGGTGTAGTGCTTACAAACCTGATCAATGGCCGTTACTATCAGTTTGACAGTAATACAGCTGACTATATTGAAAGTAACAAACCTATATTGCTGGCTCAGTATATGTCTTCAAGCGGAAGTGTATGTGCCAACTTTGGTGCAGACGGGGATCCGGAAATGTTCTACATCAGCCCGGTTCAGCAGGCCATTAAGAGCACACAGTTCTATTTAAATAATCTTACTGCTATCGACGAGAATTTCATCACCCTTGTTATACCTACAGAAGGTTTGGCAACACTTAAAATTGATGGCATTGGTTTTGGTTCTATACCGGTAATAGACAAATACTCTTACGATCATCCAAACCTGGTTGGTTATTCAGTTGTAACAAAACGCTGGGTACCTGCTACAAGTACTGCAGCCACTGTAGAAAGTGAGCAGCCATTTACAGGTATTGTTTATGGTATCGGATCTGTAGAAAGCTATGGCTATAACCTTGGTACGCTGGTTAAAAACCTAAACAACTCAAGTTCTGTTAACAATGACCTTAACGTAGGGCCAAACGCCACAGGTTATACTTGTAAAAACTCACCATTTAAATTAAAGGTATTGTTGCCAATTAAGCCAGATTCTATCTTCTGGCAGGTAAGTGCGTTAGCTCCACGTATTACACCGGCTGCAAACGTTATGCAACGCAACCCTGTAGCTGCAGATACCACACAGATTAATGGTATCGATTACTACGGTTATGTACTTAACATTTCCTACACCATGGATACAGCAGGTATATTCTCTGTACCTATTCAGTTCTGGAGCCCTGTAATAGAAAAATGTGATAAGAAACAAGACGGTAAAGTATTTATACAGGTACTGCCGGCACCGGCTACCGACTTTAAAATAACGTACCCCAATGCAGGTATTACGGGTTGTGCAGGCGATGTATTAAATTTTGTGGGTGATTTGATTACCACAAATGGTATTGCTCTCAGCCAATGGCAATGGAAGTTTACCAATGGCGTAACGAACACAACACCAACAGGTCAGGTTCAGTCATTTACATACCCTAACCCTGGCACTTTCGATGTAAGCCTGAGGGGTATTACGGCAGATGGTTGTATTTCTGATACCATTAAAAAAGTAACCATCAATCCTAAGCCGGTAGTTACTGTAGTGGCAGATAGCATCGGTATTTGTCCGGCTGCAAGTGTTACGTTTACTGTATCCAATCCTGCAGCAGGTGCAGTGTACAGATGGTACAATGCAGCCACAGGCGGTACACTATTGTTTACCGGAACAAGTTATTCACCAACCGGTGCTACACTTCCGGTAAGCTATTGGGTAGAGGGCACATCAGCCGCAGGCTGTACAAGCTTAGTCAGGAAAAAAGTAACGGCATATCAATTGCCATTGTTAACCGCACCTGTGGTTACACAAACAGTTGCTGCAGCTAATTCAGTAACCTTTAGCTGGACACCGGTAACGGGTTCTATCAGTTACGAAGTATCGGTAAATGCCGGTGCATTTATCGCACCAAGCGGACCGGGCTTAACGCATACGGTAAATGGTTTGGGTACCCTTACATCTACAAGTATTGTGGTAAGGGCTAACGGGGCTAACAGTTGTCAAAGTAGTTTGTCGGCCATTATTAATGGTTGTACCAACTCAACTGCACAAGTTGTTCCGGATTCATTAGCAGTGTGCAGGGATAGCAGCGTAACCTTTACTGTAGTGCCTACAGAAAACGGTATCACATATTCATGGTTTAATACGGCAACAGGTGGTACAGCGTTGGCTACCGGTTCAAGCTTTACAGTTGCAGGTATCGCTGCCACATCTGCTTATTTTGTACAACAAACAAGAACGACCAGTGGCTGTACAAGTACACAACGTAAGCGGGTAGTAGTTACCGTACTTGCACAATTATTGCCAACCATTGCTACAGTAGATTCTGTAACAGTTAACTCGGTTAAATTTAAATGGAACGCAGTAACGGGTGCAGGCACATACCAGGTATCTGTAGCCGGCGGACCATGGATTACACCAAGCAGCGGGGCAACAGGACTAACCCATACCGTAACAGGGTTAAGGCCTTTGGATACAGTAAGTGTACGGGTTAGGGCTATAGGTGTAATTACCTGCCAAACAAGTACATCACCATCTGTTACCGGCAGAACATTACCAGACCAGATTTATATTCCAAATTCATTTAGCCCGAATGGCGATGGATTGAACGATATTTTGTCTGTATATGGCTACATAATGAGAGATGTTACGTTTACGGTTTATAATCAATGGGGCGAAAAAATAGTTGAATCAAAACAATCCAATTCTTCTGTAGGAAGGATGGATGTATGGGATGGTTCTTACAAAGGCAAGAAACAGCCAATGGGCGTTTACATCTATGTATGTAGAATCACCTTGCTCGATGGTACGGTACAAACAAGAAAAGGTTCTATTAATCTGGTAAGATAGTTTTAGAATATTGTGGGGAGATACTTAAAGCATCTCCTCACATTTTCAGTTTTCGGTAAAAGGTATTTCTGTTAAGGATTAATGAAATGCTTTTTTGTTTTTTTAGGCAAATAGAAATGAATAAATATTGATTGTTTTTTTTGATGAAATCCCGGCTCTTAAAACATGAAATCAAAAAATGAAACAACAAATTTTAATTGATTGAAATGAGATGTAAAATTGTATTATCAGTTTCGCTGCTGCTGTTTTCGGTTTATAGTTTTACTCAAAACTTTTCTAATAAAGGGAAAGAGTTTTGGGTAGGGTATGGGCACCACCAATACATGGAAGGAAACTGTGCCGGTACAAGTGCTGCACCAAATGATATGAACATGGTGCTGTACCTAAGTGCAGAGGAGCCCGCCATCGTAACAGTTACAATTGATAGTGCTATAATATTTGGTAATCGTTGGACAAGAACTTATAATATTCCGGCCAATACCGTTATCTCTACTGAAAATTTACCCAAGGGCTCTCAGGATGCAGCGGCTAGTGGTAGTGATCCAAATTTTGATGCCAGACTATTTGATAACCCAACACCAATTGGCTCAGGAGGCGAAAACCTATGGCGCAGAAAAGGCATACATATTACGAGTAATGTACCCATAGTTGCATACGCCCATATTTATGGAGGTGTTTCTTCCGGTGCTACCATGCTAATGCCGGTTAATACCTGGGGTTATTCTTATACATCTGTAAATAGTGAGCAACGGAATGCGGACAGATCCTACTCATGGATGTATGTAATAGCAAAAGAGGATAATACTTTGGTAGAAATTACGCCATCCGCTGTTTCAAGAAGGGGTAAACCTGCCGGTGTTCCTTTTCAGGTTTTGATTCAAAAGGGGCAAATTTATCAGTTGGTAGGACAATCTGAGTGCACTACGGGAGATGGCCCGGAGCTTACCGGAACCACAGTAAAATCGTTATTGGGCCCAGATGGCAAATGTCACCCTGTTGCCGTTTTTGGCGGCAGTAGCAGAACAGGTGGCGAAACATTAACCTGCGGAACAGGATCGGGAAGGGATAACGACATGCAACAACTATTTCCGGAACATGCATGGGGAAAACGATACGCCACCGCACCCTTCTCAAAATCTTCGGGAAGTACTTTACAGCCAACCCAATTTCAAACAAGTGTTTACAAGGTTGTGGTTAAAGATCCTACTACGGTAGTGAGAAGAAACGGCGCCCAGCTTACCGGCTTAATCAATAATAAATATTATAAATATTCCAGCATTACCGCAGATTATATTACCGCTGATAAGCCAATAATGATGGCTCAGTTTATGAGCGGCACAAGTGCCTGCAATGGTGGAAGCGGAGATCCTGAAATGATCATTCTTAGTCCTGTAGAACAGGCTATAAAACAGGTAGGTTTTTATAGAAATACCAAGGAAGCAATACAGGCTAATTACCTTACGCTTGTAGTACCAACGCCGGGAGTTTTTTCTTTGCGGATAGACAATTCCGGTACATTTAACCATACATATCCGCACCCGAATTTACCCGGATATACAGTTGTTATAAAAGGTTGGGCATCGGCCCAGTCGCAATCACTTGTAAGATGCGACTCAGGCTTTACCGCCATTACTTATGGTTTGGGCGGTGCAGAAAGTTATGGTTACAATGCAGGTACATTTATCAATAATCTGAGTGCTATTGGTTCTATCCATAATACTTTAGATACTACAAACGCTTCCAACAGTTTTACCTGTACACGAACACCCGTAGAACTTTCTGTACTAATGGCTTATAAGCCTATTAAAATGGAGTGGCTTTTAAGTTCTTTATCGGCTGTACTTACACCCAGTACCAACCTAACTTATAATGCACCTGTTGTAGTAGATTCTCCATTGGTAAATGGCATTAAATACTATAAATACACTTTGCCAGGCAATTATTTATTTAGCGATACCGGTACTTTTAAAGTGCCAATTGTAGTAACCTCACCAACCATTGATAACTGTACTCAATCTGATACCGTATTTTACGAAGTGATTGTAAAAGGTAAACCTGTAGCTGATTTTACATATACCCATTCCGGCTGTTATACCGATACGGTATTTTTTACAGGTGGCGGAACCACCGGAAATTATACCATCAACAGATGGCGTTGGGATTTTTTAGGAACCGATAAGGATAGTATTCAAAACCCCAAAAGGGTATTGCCGGTTGGTACACATCCTATCAAACTCCGTGTTATTTCAAGAGAAGGTTGTGTGGGTGATACGGTTAGGTCTGTAACAATTAATCCGCCGCCAAGCACTGATTTTACAATTACGCCGGGTACACTTTGCGAACCGTCTAATTATAGTTTCACATCGGCTACTGCTGCAGCAACAGGTATTTCTTTTTATTGGGATTTTGGCAATGGTAATACAAGTAATTCCGCTACAAATACTGCCACAACATCATATCCCAATTATGGAACCTATACCATTAAGCATTTAAGTAAACAATCCGGCCAATGCCCAAGCGATACGGTAAGAAAAACGATTACCGTTTTTGCTAATCCAAGGGTCAATTTTGGTTACCCTGTTGGCTGTTTGGCGCTTGACGGTACGGCTCAGTTTACTGATTCCACAATCGTTCCTGATGGGCAGGCAGTTACTTATAAATGGTATTTTGGTGATGGAAATGCAAATGCCACAAACCCCGATAGTAGCGAACTGAAAAACCCTACACATAAATACACTGCTTTTGATACCTATAATGTTAGATTGATAGTTACCACTGCCAACGGCTGTAAATCAGAAAAATTTATCCCATGTACATTTTCAGTACGGCCAACCCTGGCTTTTGCACCTTTAGCAAGTGTTTGTGCCAATGCTGCCATCGTATCAGTTGCTAAAGGTTCCACTACTAATGGTGTACCCGGTATAAGTTTTTACAGAGGTGTGGGTACAGATTCTGCCGGTAATTTTAATCCGGTAATGGCAGGGGCAGGCGTAAAAACAATTTGGTTTGTATTTACAAGTACAGGCGGTTGTAAAGATTCAATTTCTCAAACCATCAAAGTACACCCTAAGCCAGCAATTGCATTTGCAGTTACTGATTCAAGTTTTTGCCTTAACAGCGCTACAAGAATTACAGATAATTCTACTATTAGCAGTGGCAATATTACTCAGTGGAAATGGGAATTTGGCGATGGTACATTTGGAAATTTTTCGAACAATACACCTTTTACAAGAAGCTATGCCACAACAGGAAACTTCACTATAAAGCTTCATGCGGTTTCCGACAGTAGCTGCGTAAGTGATACAGTAAGCAGGTTGGTAAAAGTGAATGCACTACCTGTTTCTAATTTTACATTTACACATACAGGATGCCGCCTTGATACTGTTTCGTTTACCAGTCAGGTACCTATTAATCAGTACGTTGTAAATAAGTGGAAATGGCAATTTTCAAATGGAGATACTTCTATACTTGAAAATCCGAAAATGATTTTT
>JAYUTQ010000785.1:0-4697 GCA_043755055.1 Chitinophagaceae bacterium
CTTAAAGTAAGGTGCGTAATCCTGTTTACATTCATAATGCTGCTAAACCTATATAGTTATTCGGCCCCATTATTTAAAAAGAGCATCTCATTTATTAATCAACAAGGAGATACGCTTCATGGAAATTTAATAATGCCTTTAGAAAATGTACCAGCCAAAATTCCGGTTGTTATTTTTCTGGTAGGTTCTGCCCGTTCAGCATTTGAAACCAACTACAAAGGATTTTTAGAAGAAAACTTCGAAAAGTTGTTGTTGGCCAAAGGCATTGGGCTTTGCTATTTTAATAAACCGGGCATGGGCTTGTCTCAAGGCAATTGGTACCAACAAAGTTTTCAGGACAGGGCAAATGATACAAAATCTTGCATTGATTTTTTAAAAGGGTTATCCGAAATAGACAGTAATAGAATAGGCGTGGTAGGCCATAGTCAGGGTGGATGGATAGCCCAAATGGCAGCAGCTCAATTTTACAAGGATATAAAATTTGCCGTTAGTTTATCCGGCCCTGCTTACAGCGTTAAAAAGCAATTGATCAGCGATTTTACCAGTTCGCAAACCTGCAAGGGTGTAGAAAAATCAAAAGGTTTGCGTAAAGCCAAAAGGAAAACAAATTTTGTATTTGTCATGGCAGGTATTTTGCCGGTTAATGAGAACCTGAAACAGTTGCGGAGAATAAAAAAGTATCATCCCGATAGCAATATCAGCAACATAACCATTCCCTTTCTTTTTATGTTTGGCGAAAATGATAAACTGGTTTACTACGACTGGTGCATGGAATCGCTCAATACTATTTTCAAAAATCAACTACCGGCCAATATAGAAATAGCTGCAATTAAAGGCGTTAACCACAGTTTTGAAGAAGCGCCTTTTTGCTCCGGCACGAAAAGAAGTAATGTTGGTTATTCAAAAAATTTTCAAGACAAACTTGTGGATTTTATTACAACCAACGTAAAGCAATAGTAGCAGAGCCCGAACCATATCGTTTTTCTTGTACGATCAAAGTGAAATATATTGTAAGGTATGCTCAGATGTTGCTATTGCCGCATTCCTTCCCTTTTGCTTATATTGAGGTTTATAAAACAATGCCTCCTTATGAAACCCCATCCTTTTATTACTACCCTTACCATTTTTTTTGTATTTGTATCGCTATTTGTATCGGCCCAAAATGTTACTGATACACGGCTTTTGTGGCAGCCTGCCATTAGTAAAAATCAAATTGCATTTATTTATGCCGAAGATCTGTGGGTGGCTAACAGAGATGGCTCGTACCCAAGGCGAATCACCGTAAGCGAAGGCACAGAATCTAACCCCGTATTTTCTGCCGATGGCAGCATGATAGCCTTTACCGGGCAGTATGATGGTAATACAGATGTGTTTATTGTGCCGGCAGCAGGCGGTGTGCCCAAAAGGCTTACATGGCACCCCGGCGCAGACCTTGTTAGAGACTTTTCTCCGGATGGTAAAAAGATACTTTTTGCATCGCAACGGAATAGTTTTACCAATCGCTATTTCCAGTTGTTTACAGTAGATATTACAACCGGCGCCGAACAGCAACTGCCCATACCCAATGCCTATTGGGCCTCTTACAGCCCCGATGGAAAAAGCATTGCCTACACGGCTATCCCGGATAGGTTTGAGCAATGGAAAAATTACAGGGGCGGTACCATGAGCCGCATCTGGCTCTACGATATGGCATCGCATAACGTTACAGAAATACCAAAACCTAAAGACGGCTGTAACGATTCTAAACCGGTGTGGAAAGGCGACAAGGTATATTTCCGCAGCGATCGTAATGGAGAGTTTAATGTTTACAGTTACAATCCTGCAGATAAGTCCGTAAACCAAATAACAAAAGAAAATGACTTTCCGGTTTCGAGCCTGGAGGGAAGTGCAGACGCCATTATTTTTTCGCAAGGCGGCTATCTGAATGTGTACAACCCAATTACCGGAATTTCGTCGAAGATAAAGGTGGGCATTGCAGCCGACTTATTAGATCACAGAGAGCGTTTTGTAAAAGGTGATCAATACATACGGGGCGGTGATATTTCGCCAACCGGGGCAAGAGTGGTGATAGATTACCGTGGCGATATTATGACGGTACCTGCACAAAAAGGCGATGTTTTTAAAGTTACGAGTACACCCGGCGTACACGAAAAAAATCCGGCCTGGTCGCCCAACTCTAAATACATAGCCTATTTCAGCGATGCCTCCGGCGAATACGAATTACATATAAAAAATCAGGACGGTACCGGCGAACCGCAGGCTATCAAATTAAATGGATCCGGCTTTTATGCCCATTTGCACTGGTCGCCGGATAGTAAAAAAATTGCATTTGTAGATAATGGCCGCAGCCTGTATGTGAGCGATATTGCCACAGGAAAAACGACAAACATTGCCGAAGATGCAAACTATGTTCCCGGGGCCTTCCGTGATTTATTTGGTAGCTGGTCTGCCGATGGAAACCACCTTGCTTACACCACAGTAGGAGAAACCAATTTTGAAAGAGCCTGGATTTATTCCTTGCCCGAAAACAAATCATATGCCCTTACAGATGCCATGTCTGACGTAACTGAACCCACCTTCGACCCATCGGGAAAGTACCTGTACATGTTGGCAAGTACCGATGCCGGGCCGGTGCTTAACTGGTTCGATCAGTCGAGTAACGATATGGAAGCTACCAACACTATCTACCTGGTTACATTACAAAAACACGTACTATCACCTTTTGCAAAAGAAAACGAAACAGAGCAGGTGGTGGATAGTGCAGCAAGTAAATTACCGAACAAGGCAGACTCAAGCCGCACCAAATTAAAAATAGATTGGGATGGTATTCAAAACAGGATTATACCGCTCCCACTTCCCCAGGGGCATTACCAATCATTATCGGTGGTAAAAGAAGGCGAGCTATTTTACCTGACGGAGGCCCCACACAACGCTTCCCCTACCATGCTGAACCTCTACAGTTTAAAAAAGCGAAAGGAAGAAGCCATCATGCCTGCAGATGCCTACACCATTGCAGCAAAGGGAGAAAAAACATTATATTATGTAAAAGGTAAATGGGGTATTGCCACAACCGGCCAAAAGCCAACGCCGGAATCGATGATCAATACCAGTGCTTTACAGGTAAAAATTGCTCCGAAGGAAGAGTGGAAGAATATTTTTAACGAAGCCTGGCGGGTTAACCGGGATTTTTTCTACGACCCCAATATGCATGGCGTAAACTGGGCGGCAATGAAGAAAAAGTACGAAGCCCTGTTGCCCGATGTAGCCAGCACAAACGATCTCTACCGAATTATGCAATGGATGTGTAGCGAAATATCTGTTGGTCATCACAGGTTTGATTTGTCAGGAGACAGACGCAGCAATCCTGAAATAGTGCCGGGTGGTTTGTTGGGTGCCGACTATGAAACAGCAAACAACCGTTACCGTATTAAGAAGATTTATGGCGGCCTTAACTGGACACCTGCCTTGCGATCGCCACTTACAGAACCTGGCGTTAATGTGCAGGTGGGCGATTATGTTTTAAAAGTAAATGGTGCCGATGTTACCGCCGATAAAAACTTATATAGCTATTTTGAAAATACAGCAGAAAAAATAGTATCCCTTAGTGTTGCATCATCGCCGGATGGTGCCAACAGCCGTACCGTAAAAGTGATGCCCGTTGCCAGCGAAACTGCACTGCGCAACAGAGATTGGGTGGAAGGAAATATGCGTAAAGTACATGAAGCTACCAATGGGCAGGTGGCTTATGTGTATGTGCCTAATACAGGAGCGGGGGGCCACGAATATTTTAAACGTTACTTCTTTCCGCAGGCCAATAAAGCCGGTATCATCATTGACGAAAGGTTTAATGGCGGCGGGCAGTTAGCCGACTATTATATTGACTTATTAAAACGCCCTGTGCAATCGTATTGGCGCTACCGTTATGGCAAAGACCAAAAAGCACCCAATGCTTCTATACAAGGGCCAAAGGTTATGTTGATAGATGAAACTGCAGGCTCAGGTGGTGATTACCTGCCCTACCTTTTTCGGCAGGCAAAACTAGGAACAATAGTGGGTAAAACTACCTGGGGCGGGCTTGTAGGGGTTCTGGGCTATCCGGAATTTATAGATGGCGGCGTGGTGACGGCGCCCAACCTTGCATTTTTCGACGAGAAGGGTTTTGGCATAGAAAACGTAGGAACACCACCCGATATAGAAGTAGAACAGTGGCCTGCTGAAGTAATTAATGGCCGGGACCCGCAATTAGAAAAAGCCATACAAATCGTAATGGAAGAATTGAAGAGCAATCCGCCTAAAAAGGCGCCAAAGCCTGCATTTCCTATTAGAACTAGGCTGTAAGTATAAATATTGAACCTGTGGTGATCTAACAAACAAAGAATACTTTCCTAAGTTATTGAATGGTGTTTTTAATTTTAAAGCAATAACAGGAGGGAAATGCTACAGTAATCTTGGTCAACAAATCAATCTAAATAAATTGCTTACAATGCAGCAAAGGCAACAATCAGAATTTACAGAACAGGAACTATCAAAATTATCAGACGAAGAGCTGTTGGCAGCTGCAAAAAAAATAAAATCAACTTCCATTTTCAATGCTTTATTAATTGGATTTTTTATAGGCATTATTTTATACAGCGTTGTAAAAAGCAGTTGGGGGCTACTCACATTAATTCCATTGTATTTTGCTTATAAAATAATGA
>JAYUTQ010000786.1:0-2138 GCA_043755055.1 Chitinophagaceae bacterium
GGTAGACTGTCCAAAAGTCTCGTAGAAATCGCCTACCCTAAATAGCAGAATAGCATCGGGATAACGCTGTTTTATAGCGTTGTGTTGCTGCATTAATGGCGTATCGGCGGCGGTTTTTGACATATTTTTTACCACCGATAGTATACACAACAGAAATTTTCGGCGCCTTCAAAAATAAGCAAGTGGAGGGTTAGCCGATTCGCATATGGAATAGAGTTATTCACAAAGGAGTAAGGTTCGCAAACCTTTCAACTATTTATTAATAGTTGGTGATGATGTGTAAAATTAATGCTTGGGAATAACGACTTTTAATGATTATTAAAATTTAGTACTTTTTTTAAAGGAGTTCAAAGTCTCTTTCGCTGGTTTTACATTATTCCCTAATTTACAATCCCCATAAATTATTCAAATGATTATCAAAAAATACATCCTTAGCTGTTCTTTTGTTTTGGCATTCATAACGGCCCATGCACAACTTACAGAAGCCACAGCTATTAATTTGGCCCGATTACCGCTTCATTGCATTAGTAACGAGTATCCTAACAAAGTAAACCATACTGCCGATACCGATGCCGATGCAAAGTTGTTGCCACACGAATTGCACCCCTCTTTTTACGGCTGCCTCGATTGGCATAGCAGTGTACATGGCCATTGGCTGCTGCTGAAAGTGTTGAAAAAATTTCCAAAAATTAGCAATCGTGATAGTATTGTGGCTTTACTAAGTAGCAGCTTTAACCCTGAAAAAATTAAAGCAGAAGCCGCCTATTTTAGCAGCTATAAAAACACCAAAACATTTGAGCGTACCTATGGCTGGGCGTGGCTTTTAAAACTGGATCAGGAATTACAAGAATCCGTAGTGCCTGAGGCCAAAAAATGGTATGAAGCCTTACAGCCATTAACCAAAAAAGTGGTGCAGTTATGGAAAGAATTTTTACCCAAACAAACCTACCCCAACCGTACCGGCGTACACCCCAATACTGCATTTGGTTTAGTCTTTGCAATCGATTGGGCAAGGGCATTCGGCGATACAGTTTTTGAAAATGCCATTATTACCAGGGTTACATCCTTTTATGCCAATAACACCAAAACCCCGGCCTATCTGGAGCCGGATGGTACCGATTTTTTATCTCCCAGTTTAGAGATAGCCGACCTGATGACAAGGGTGTATAACAAGAATGCTTTTATAAAATGGTTCACAGCTTTTTACGATACCAGGGGCATAAAACAGGTTACTACTTTACCCATTGTAAGCGACCGTACCGACATGCAAATTGTACATCTTGATGGCCTTGCGCTGAGCCGTGCCTGGTGCATGAAAAGTGTGGCAAAAAAGTTGCCCCCCAATAACGCTACCGCAAAATTATTTAAAACAAAAGCTGCTGAATTTTTACAAAAAACATTGCCCAATGTAACAAGTGGCAATTATGGCGGCGACCACTGGCTGGCAAGTTTTGCATTGTACGCATTGGATTAATTTTTCTTCAATTTAAGCAGATACTCCAACCTTTTAAAGCAATCAATATCGTTTCTGATTACACCATATCACCTCTTGGAGATTCCGCACTGTTGCTGGGTTTCGGCAATATCATCAGCAGGAAAATAAACAGTAAAATAATGGCTATTGCCAATCATTTTACCCATAAACCATTTTTTGGTTTAATAGATATTATTCCGGCTTATAGCAGCATCACTTTCAGTTTTAACTTGTACACAATCAGCCTACAGATTAATAACAATAGAACTGTATTTGACTGGGTGAAATGGCAGGTAGCAAAAGAAATGACGAATATCATTACAGATGAAACAAACAACCCAGAGTTGATAGAAATACCAGTTTGCTACCATCCGGAATTAGATAATGATATGGCAGCAATCATGTCGGCGACCGATTTATCAGAAGCAGCCATTATTCAACATCACAGTGCTAAAAAATACTATGTGTACATGCTCGGCTTTTTACCCGGCTTTGCATACATGGGCGAAGTAGATGACAACATTACATTACCTCGAAAAGTGAACCCGTCTAAAGTAAAAGCCGGTAGTGTAGCTGCTATAAGCCGGAATAATATCTATTAAACCAAAAAATGGTTTATGGGTAAAATGATTGGCAATAGCCATTATTTTACTGTTTATTTTCC